>JALVDI010000684.1 GCA_027009115.1 Polyangiaceae bacterium
CAGGGCAGTCCGGACCCGTGAGCAGCCATAGGCGGCGGTGATGCCCAACGTCCGCAGGCACACGACGGTCCAAGGGGCGGCCATAGGGTCTTTCTGCACGAGGTCACCGGAGGAAGCAAAAAGGGGCCAAGAAGCCATCCCAGTTTCGGTACCATCCTGCTTTGTGCGGGAGGAGATCGCTTGAAGGAAAGACTCCAGCAGTTTGACCGGGGATTGGCCCGAGGGGAGGCGGCGGTCGCGACTGCCGTGCTCTTGCTCCTCGTGCTCGTCGCGGCGCTTCAGTCCTTTTTCCGCAACATGGCGGACCTGGGCTTTGCTTGGGGAGCCGACGCGCTCTCGCGCATGGCCTGGGGAGACGCCTTCATGGAGAAGGCCACGCTCTGGGTCGCCATGTTCGGAGCCTCCCTGGCCACGCACTACAACAAGCACATCGCCATCGACGTGATCGCGCGGGTCTCCAAACCGAAGGCGCGGGCCGCGATGCGTGGCGTGGTCCTCACCTTTGCAGGGGTCACCTGCTTTTACTTCGCTCGCGTCGTGCTCGCCGCCCTGCTCGCGAAGGCGGCGCGCATCCCGGCTGAGTACGGCGTTTTCGCCGACGACGGATCGACGGTCCACATTTGTCTCGGCAGCGCCCAGGCCATCGCCGACGCCGGCTACGAGCGCCCGACCCTCTTTTGCGCTCTTCGTTCCTTCCTCGAGGGGATGAGCATCACCGTCAACACGCCGGAGCGGGCCATGGATCTCGTGGTCCCGGCGATGTTCTGTGTCATTGGGCTGAGGTTCTTCCTCAAGGGCGTCGACGCCTTCGCGCGCGTCCGCACCGGAGGCATCCCCGACGAGGAGCTCGAAGGCGCGATGACGGAGCTCCACGAAGACGAGCCCCGCGCATCCGAGGGCGCCGGCCCACAGGCGGGGGAGGGCGCCTGATGGACATCGCCATCGTCCTGTTCCTGCTGGCCCTTGCTCTCATGGGCGCGCCGCTGATGGCCATCTTCGCTGCCGCGGCGATGCTCCTCTTCTTCGGCCTCGAGGACACGAGCATTACCGGCGCGGCGGCGGACATCTTCAGCGAGAAGTTCGCTGAGTCGCCGCTTCTGGTGACCATCCCGCTCTTCACTTTCGCGGGCTATCTCATGGCCGAGAGCGGTACGCCGCGACGGCTCGTGCGCGTCTCGCGCGCTTGGTTCGGGTGGATGCCCGGTGGGCTCGCCATGGTCTGCTTGCTGGCGAGCGCGTTCTTCACGACCTTCACCGGCGGCAGCGGCATCACCATCGTCGCCATCGGCGGCCTGCTCTACCCCGCCCTGGTCAGTGAGAAGTACCCCGAGCGCTTCTCCCTGGGCCTCGTGACGACGGGCGGCTCCCTCGGTCTTCTCTTTCCCCCGTCGCTGCCGATCGTGCTCTTCGCTGTCGTCGCCGGCATCGAGGTCGAGAAGCTCTTCATGGCAGGCATTGTGCCTGGCTTTGTCACGGTGATCGCCATCGCCGTCTACGCGGCCTACGTGGGCATCAAGAACCCCGACATTCCACGGCAGCCGTTCGCGTGGGGGGAGGCTTTCGCTTCCCTCCGCGAGGTCTTCTGGGAGCTGTTGCTGCCGGTGGTGCTCATCGGCACCCTCGTCGCTGGGATCTTGCGCATTCACGAGGCGGCTGCGTTCACGGCCATCTACGTGCTCGTCATCGAGGTCTTCATCTACAAGGACCTCTCTTTTCGGCGCGATCTCCCTCGGGTCGTCAAGGAGTCCATGACCCTCGTCGGAGCCATCTTGGCGATCCTCGCGACGGCGATCGGGTTTACGGGCTACCTGATCCAGGACCAGCTCCCCATGAAGATCCTCGAGGGGATGCAGACGGTGATCTCCTCGGACGATCCGGCGACCCGCCAGCTCATGTTCCTGCTGCTCCTCAACGTCTTCTTGCTGATCGTCGGCATGTTGATGGACATCTTCAGCGCGATCGTCGTGGTCGTGCCGTTGATCTTGCCGATCGCGCGCCAGCTGGGCATCAACGACTACCACCTGGGCATCGTGTTCTTGCTCAACCTCGAGATCGGCTACATGACGCCTCCCGTTGGCTTGAACCTCTTCATTTCGAGCTTCCGCTTCAGCAAGCCCGTGACATTGCTCTACCGCGCGGTGCTGCCGTTCATTGGTTTGCTCATCGTGGCGTTGCTCATCACGACCTACGTGCCGAGCCTCTCGCTGATGCTCCTGCCGGAAGACGAGATCGCTCAGGAGGATCCCCTCGCGGACCCGAGCCTGGACGCGCAGCCCAGGGAAGGGGGCGGTCTGGACGACCTCGAGGATCTCTTGGACGGCGACGGGGATCTCGGCGGCGGCGGCCTGGACGCCCTTGAGGACGCTCTGGACGATGAGGCGCCCCTCGATCTGGACTCGCTCGAGGAAGAGCTCGGCGCCGATGAGGCGGCCGACGCACCGGGTGCCGACGAGCCCTTCGACCTCGACGCCCTCGAAGAGGAGCTGGGCGCCGAGTAGGGCGCGGTCGAAGACCGGCGTTTGGTCTCGCGGGCGCTCGACCCCGACGCCGTCGAAGATTCGACGCTTTCGAAGAGGAGCGCCGAGTAGGGCGCGGTCACTCGGCGGCGGGCTGCGCGATCTCGGAGCCGGAGACCTGCGTTTCGTTCGCGGGCTCCTCACCGCGCGCTGGGGTGCTCCCTTCTTCGTGGGCCGGGTCGGCTCCGGTGGCTGGTTCGGCCGGAGGTTCGACGAGCTCTCCCAACGGCATCGGGCTGCGTACCGAGGGCGTTCGCTCGCCGGCCGCCGCTCGGACCTGGGCGGCGATGCTGCAGTCGACGACGCCCGAGCGCTGAGGTGGCGGCGGCGCTCCCCCCGCGGGGGTGTCCCCAAGAGCGATGCGCACCGGGATCAAGGTCCCACGGGCCCGGGTGCGGGTTCGAAGGAGAGGCTGGCTGCGGCGGAGGTCCCACAGGTAGACGTCCACCGGGTGTTCGCGTCGGCTGTCGCCATGCTGGACTACGAGCAGGAAGTAGTCCGAGCTCGTCGCGTCGAGCAGCAGCGGGAGGTCGCGCTCGATCCGATTCTTGAGCTGCTCGTCGAGCACCCGTAGCCGGAGCACGTCGTCCCCCGCCTCCTCGACCTCTTGAAGCCAGGCGGGGTCGACGTAGGGGACGCGGTCGTAGAAGCTCTTCAGAGACGTGGGGGACAGGCCCAGGCATCGGGCGATCGCATCGGGCCGCATCGTCCTGGCCGCATCGGAGATGCGATCGCCGTCCACAGCCTGGCTCTCGTGGATGCGCAGGTACACCCCCTGGGCGCGATGAAGACCGGCCAGGTTCAGCCGAGGGTCCGCCCAGGTCTCCGGCGCCGAGGCCGCCGCCTGCTGGACCCAGGGCTCTATCCGGGCACGAAAGGCATCCACGCGTTCCTTCACCGGGACAGCGTGCGCCTGCCAGCGTGCGGCGATCGTCTGCCGAAGCTGATACGCGCGGCTCCTTTGCTGCCAGCGGTAGTAGCCCCCGCCGAGGGCCACGAGCAGCCCCAGCGCGAAGATCCACTTCCAGGGGAGCCGGGGCGCGAAGGCCCGCCCCTCCTCGCTGCGCTCGTCGAATCGTGCCGGTTTCAGCTCGTCGCTCATGGCGTTCGTTCCGTCCCATAGCACGAAAAAAGGCGTGCCCCGCAGGACACGCCTCCTTTGCGAGGGATCGATCGAGCCTATTCGGAGCCGCCCAAGCTTTCGACCGCGAAGCTCACGTTCGCGTAGCCAGCCTGGGCTGCGGAGAACATGACCTTCTTGATGACGCGGAAGTCGATGTCCACGTCCGCTTGGAGGATGACGTTGCCCGGGAAGGGCTCCGCGGGGTGCAGGATGCTCCAGTTCCGCTTCAGGGTTTCCAGGTGCTGAATGAGCGGCTCGATCCGCTCCATCTGCGGGTTGCTCAGGAGCGTGTTCGTGTCTGCCACGCGGTTGCCGTCAAGGGCGACGATGTTGCGGTCGATGGCGATGATCGGCGAGATCTCGAGGGACTCGGTGTTTTGTGCCTTCGGCATCTGTATCGTGGGGATCGTCGTCAGCAGCTCACCGCTCGAGGCGAACTGCATGATGAGGAAGACGATGAGCACGATCAGGAAGTCGATGAAAGGCACGAGCGGGAGGCTCTGATCCACCGCCTTTTTCCCGCCGCCCGTGACCTTGTCGTGGACGAACTTCAGCGGGATCTTGTGGAGCAGGACCGGACCGGGGACGTGTACGGGCATCGCTAACTGACCTCAGAGAAGGGTTGCGCCGTCGCTCAGAGACATCTCGACGAAGCCTTCGCCGACCACCATGTCCATGGCGTTGACGACGTCTTCGTAGCGAACGCCGTCTTCCGGCGCGACGATGATGTCCCGGCGGTTGGGTTCGAGCCGCTTGCGCTCCTGCAGCTTGGTGCGCAGCTCCTCGAGGTTGTAGCTGTCGCCGTTCTTGGCGATCGTGATGCTGTCACCGGCCGTGGACGCCAGCACGTAGCCGCTGTTCTGGACCTGCAGGATCAGCTTCACGCGCTCTTCGGGGGGAGGCTGGTCGGGGGTCGGGGCCTGGCCCGGCACCTGCTGGTTGGCGCTGATGCGCGCGAGCTGGTTCCAGACCGCGGTCGCCAGGAGGAACATGATGCAGCAGAAGAGGAGGTCGATGAACGGGACCAGGGGGATCTCCTGGTCCACGTTCTTCTTGCCGCCGTGTCCTCCGCCGGTATCGATACCACCCATCGGTCGACTCCTTTACAGCCGGGGATTGAGGATCAGCCCGCCTGCTGGAGGCCCTGCAGGTTGACCTTGGAGCGGTTGTTCACCACCAGGTTCATGACCTGCACGGTCGCTGCGTTGATGTCGTCGAGCAGGTTCTGCGTCTTGCCGTTGAGCACGGCCATGCCCGTCAGGGCGACGATTGCGGACAGGAGCCCGAACGCCGTGCAGTTCATGGCCTCGGAGATACCCTTGGCGAGCATGGTGGCCTTCTCGGCGCCGGTGGCGCCGGCGACGGCAGCGAAGGCCGAGATGAGCCCGAGCACCGTGCCGAACAGACCCGAGAGCATGGCGAGGTTCGCGAAGAGGCCCAGGAAGGGCGTGCGCGCCTCGATCTTCGGGAGCTCGCGGAGGGCGGCTTCGTCCATGGCCGACTGGACCTCGGCGTCGGGCCGGTTCACCTTCATCAGACCGGCCTTCACGATGCGCGCGAGGGGGGCGTTCGCGGCGCTGCAGAGCTTGATGGCGCGGCCGATATCACCGGCGAGGATGCACTTCTGCATCGTCGCCAGGAAGACGTCCTTGTTGATGGACGACTTGTACAGGTACACGGCTCGTTCGACGAGGAAGCCGAGGGCCATGACGAGCCAGAAGGCGATGACATACATTGCCCATCCGCCTTCCTCGAATGCGTTTGCGATACCCGACATTGAATGCTGCCTCCTGGAAACCAACTTGGCTGAGCGCCCCGTCCGACGGTGCGCTGGGGTCATGACCCCGGGGGTGGATTCAGTTTCGAAACCCCCAGAAAACCTAACGAAATTCGGGGATGCTCCGAAAGCGAGGGCCGATGATACAGAGTCGGACCCACAAGTCAACCGTGATCCGGTTGGCCGAGCTCACCGCGCGCTTCGAGCTCTGCGGACCGTCCCCTTAGTGTTCGCGCGCGGGCCGAAGTTCCACATCGCGCCTGCCGGGGCATCAGGGGAGGCAGAGGCCGCCTCCTCGTCTGTGGGCCACGCCGCCGTTTCGGGTTCCCGGGGGGGCTCCTCGGCAACCACCCACGCGCCAGAGCATGCGTTGCTGGTTCCAGGGGCTCCTCGAGCTCCTTCAACTTTGGGCCTCCGATGTGCGCGGCGGCGGTTCCCGGGGGCTCCCTCGTCTGCGGGAGGCCGCCAGGGTCTGCCCAAAATGCCGTGCATCCTCGTTGACAGCCTCGGCGGCGCTGGGGTAGCTTCGCGAGCACTCCCGGCCTCCTGGGGCCGGTCCCAAAGGATTTCAACGAATTCCATGCCCCGCGGCCCTTCCGATGGAGGGTTTCGGACGCATCGGAGAAGCGCCACGAGCGCCTAGGAGCCATCGATGAGCGAAGTGTGGGAGGCACTTGTAGAAGGGATCCCGTTCTCCTTCATCAACATCGGCATTCTCGCCTTCGCGCTCGCTGTGATCGGCGAGCGTTTCGTGTTCATCCTGACGAAGTATCGGGTGAACACGACGGAGTTCATGGCGCAGATTCGAAAGCTCGTTCAGGCGGGCAACATCGATCGCGCCATCAAGCTCTGCGAGGCGGCGCCGCTGCCCCTGCTGCAGGTGGTGAAGTCGGGTCTGACGCAGGTCAACCGAGGCGAGGACGCGATCGTCGCCGCCATCGACGAGAGCCTCTCGGAGGCAATCCCCCAGCTGGAGAAGCGCATCCCGTGGCTCTGGACCCTGGCGAACCTCGCGACCCTCGTCGGTCTGCTCGGCACGATCCGCGGTCTCATCCGCGCCTTCAAGGCGGTCGGTACCATTGACGACCCGGCGCAGAAATCCGCGATGCTCTCGGCCGGTATCGCTGAGGCCATGTGGAACACCTTCCTCGGCCTGCTCATCGCCGTTATCTGCATGGCTGCGCACTTGGTCCTGCACTCCATGGCCAAGAAGCAGAAGACCGAGCTGGAGAAGGCCGCGCAACGCCTCGAGAACCTGCTCGTCTTGCGCCGGCAGAGCTGAGCGGCGAGGCTGACGGTCCATGGCGAAGCTCACGGCAACCCAGCGCGCCTACATTCGCAAGCGCTCGAAGTACGAAGAGCCAGGGCCGGATGAGCTCGACGAAGAGCTCAACATCGTCCCCTTCCTCGACATCGTCGTGAACCTGATCATGTTCTTGCTGATGGTCACGAGCACGATCGCGTTTTACGCGCAGGTCGAGGCCTCGCTGCCATCCTACTCGCGGGGCGGAGTGGGCCGGCGTTCGGCGGACGACCAGCCGCTGAACCTGACCGTGACCGTGACCGACCGGGGGATCATCGTGGCTGGCTCGGGGGGGAAGCTCGCCCCCGGCTGTGAGACCACGGGAAGCGGCGAGGTGATCACCGTGCCGATGAATGGGCGCGACTACGACTGGGCGGCGCTTCGGGCGTGCGTCGCCAAGGTGAAGCAGGAGTTCCCCGACGAGACGAAGGTCACCGTGAGCGCAGACCCTCTCGTCGAGTATCGTGACCTCATCGCGGCGATGGATGCCGTCCGCGAGACGGATGATGAAGAGGAACTGTTCCCGGAGGTCCTGCTCAGTGCGGGCGTTCGTTGACGGAGGAGACGATGGCTGAAGAAGAACGAGCCTCGATGGCCACCGTCAAGCGCATCATTCGGCGCAAGAAGAAGCATCATCCGGAGCCCGAGGGGCACGGGCTCAACATCTACCCCATGATGGACATGATGACGATCCTGCTCGTCTTCATGGTCATGCAGTTCGCTTCGTCGTCGGCCGCGGCCATCACCCAGTCCGACGAGCTCCTGATCCCGTACTCCACGAGCCGCGTCGAGATGGGCGAATCGGTGCCCATCCAGATCAGCCGCCGCGCCATCGTCGTCGATGGCAAGGAGGTGGTGCCGCTCCGCAACGGTCAGGTCGACCCTTCGCACAAGCAGGGAGGCGGTCCGGGGTTCTTGATCACGCCGCTGTTTCGCGAGATGGGGCGGATCAAAGACCTCAAGAAACTGATCGCCGCGCAGAATCCCCGCCGTCCGTTCTTGGGCGATGTGCAGATCATCGCGGATGAGCGGACGCCTTTTCGGACGATCGCCGAAGTGATCTACACGCTCGGTCAAACTGAGTTCAAGAACATCCGCTTCGTGACGAACAAGTCCGACGAACTCGGTCAAGCGCACTGAGCGAGCACTTCTGCACGGCTCTCACGCCCCGGGGAGAATGCTGCTGAGCGGTGCATCGGGGCCCAGCCTGCGTTGATAAAGAGATCGCGCGTCGAAGGATGACGAGCCCCCGAGCGTTGGCCGGCAGCCGGACGAAATCCTCGGTATGATCCTCCCATGCGGCTTGAATGGGCTTTCGCGGCGGGTCTCGTGCTCGCTTGTGTGGGATGCGGTGACGACGGCTCCGGCGCCGACGCCGGCGGGTGCGCGACGGCGGGCGACTGCGTGCTCGGCGAGCGCTGTGTCGACGGCGTGTGTGTCGCGACCGACGCGGGGACTGACGCCGGTGGAACCGACACGGGAGTCGACGGGGGGTGCTCCGGCGACGAGATCGCGTGCGGCGGCAATTGTTGCAGCTCGTTCGAGCGTTGCTTCGAGGGCGCTGAGTGCATTCAGGATCTGGGCACCTGCACGGACAACGACGACTGCGCTTCGGACAGCTACTGCTACACCGATGGCACTTGTGTGCCCTACGGCGTGCCTCCCGGGACCACGACGGACGAGGAGTGCGTCCAAGACATCGACATCGAGGCGATCACGCCTGCCGTGCAATGTAGCTGGACCGACGAAGAGCTCCGCGGGACCCCTCTCGTGGCCGACTTCGATTTCGACGACGACCCGACCACCCTGCGGCCCTCCATCGTCTTCAGCAGCGTCGGGAGCGGTGGCGCCGGGGAGACGCTCCGCATCATCGACGGCGAGACCTGTGAGCTGCAGCATACGATTGCAACGAACATCCAGGGGGCGAGTACTGTCGCCATCGGCGATCTCGACCTCGACGGTCGCCCGGAGATCGTCGCCAACGCGAACGGTGTCGCGCAGGCCTGGCGCTACGATGTGGGCGCTGCCACGTGGAGCTCGCTCTGGCGGGCGGCGACCTGCGCGGGCGGCGCGCGCATGGAGCACTCGGCTGCAGGCCCCTCCGGCTTTTCGCCCTCGCTCCATGACCTCACCGACGACGGCCAGCCGGAGGTTCTCATCGGGGGGAGCATTTACGACTCCGATGGGTGCCTGCTCGCTTCCGTCGGCAACCAGGAGTTCGACCGGGCGCCTGTCGTGGCGGACGTCGACGAAGACGGCGAAATGGAAATCGTCTCGTCGCGTGGGGTCTTCCGCTACGATGCGGCTGCCGGCGCGATCGTCCCCGAGAGTTACTTCGCCGGCACGACCTCCGGCGGCAGCTTTGTCTTCGCAGCGGTCGGCGACCTCGGCAACTACCCATTGGCGGCCTTTGGTGGGGAGGATCGAGCGGAGATCGTCGTGGTGGGTGACGGCAACGTGCGTGTCGAGACACTCGAGGGCACGCGCCTGCTGACGGCCACGCTGCCGAGCGGTCGCGGCGGTCCGCCCACCATCGCGGACTTCGACGGCGACGGTCGCGCCGAATTCAGCGCCGCAGCGCGTGAGGAGTACGTGGTCTTCGACCTGGATTGCACGGCGGGCGGTGACGCCAGCGGCTGCATGGGTATGAGCCGCACCGACGGGCGCCTGTGGGCGCGTGCCGTCGACGAGCAGAGCTCCGGAGTCACGGGAAGCTCCGTGTTCGACTTCGACGCCGACGGAACCGCCGAGGTCGTCTACCACGACGAGTGCTTTCTCCGGATCTTCGATGGCCGCACCGGCGATGTGCTCTACAGCTTTCCCCGCTATTCGCTCACGTGGTTCGAGATGCCGGTCATCGCCGACGTCGACGGCGACTTTCATACCGAGATCGTGGTGGGCGCCTACGACCGTTGGGGTGGCAGCTGCCCGGGGACCGACCCCTACGTGCCGAGCGTGAGTTTCATGCCCAACCGCGGCGTCTATGTGCTTCGCGACGAACGCGACCGCTGGGCGGCGTCACGGCCGATCTGGAATCAACACGCCTACTCGATTACGCATGTCGACGATCGTGGCAGCATTCGCCGCACCTCCGAGGTGCAGGTGAACTGGCGCACGGAAGGACTGAACAACTTTCGCCAGAACTCGCAGGGCGACCTCGAGGCTCTGGGCATCGCCGATTTGACCGCGAGCGTGCGCGACGTGACGCCCCTTGAATGTCGTGACGGTGAGGCGACTGTCCGAGCGCGGGTCTGCAACCGCGGGCGACTGCCGCTGGGCGGCGGCATCGAGGTCGCGCTTCGCATCGATGCGATCGACGGCGCAGAGCTGTGCCGCACGACCATCGAGGCGCCGATCGGCGTCGGGGAATGCCAGGAGGTCGCCTGCACCGCGCCCGCACCGGACCGCACCGTCGATGTCTACGTGATCCCCGATCCCGAAGGGCGCATCGACGACTGCCATCCCGAAAACGGCTGGGGCGTGCTGCCCAACGTCTCTTGCCTCCTCCTGTGAGTCGGGCGGTTCCGCCGGCATCGTGTGGCGGCGTTCCCGCAGTTCGGCCAGCGGCGCGTCGGGCGATCGCGCGCAGCTTTTCTCGGCGGGCGGATCAGGTAGCCTGCGACGACATGGACGACATGGACGACCTCGACATCGAACGTGAAGCAGCCGCGTTCAAAGCGCCTTCGCTGGGAAGCCAGGTCGCCGAGGCGCTCAGGGCTCCGGGGTGGTGGCGAGAGCTCGAACGGAAACTCGCCGAGGTCGAGGCGGCGTCGAGCTCCGCTGCCGACGTCGCGGGCAAGGTCGTTGCGCTGGAAACGAAGGTCCGACGGCTCGAGAAGGACCTCCGCGGGCTTGGTCTCTACACGCGTACGATTCTCCAGCTCCTCGTCGACAAGAACATCGTGGACCCCCAGGCGTTCACCGAGAAGATGCGCGAGCTCGATCGGCTCGACGGCAAGCTCGACGGCAAGTAGCTCCAAAGCCTGGACGACGCCTCGGTGCGCCCGATCGCTCCGGGACCTCCGATGAGGGTTCGCCTGAGCCCGAGGGGTCGCCGAGCCTCAGCTCGTGGCTGCGCAGTCGGCGCAGACGCCGTAGAGCTCGTGCGTGTGCCGCTTGAGCGTGAAGCCATGCTCAGCCGCGAGGCGCTCTTGGAGCCGCTCGATCTCCTCGTTCTCGAACTCCACGATCTTGCCGCACTCCAGGCAGATCAAGTGGTCGTGGTGTTCGTCCACGAAGGCGATCTCGTAGCGGCTGACGCCGTCGCCGAAGTGGCGCTCGTAGGCGATGCCACAGTCCTTGAGCAGCTTCAGCGTCCGGTAGACCGTCGCGTAGCCGATTTTTGGATCGCGATCACGCACCAGGGCGAGCAGCTCCTCGATGGACAGGTGTCCCGTGGCCCGCAGAAACACGTCCGTGACCGTCCGTCGTTGCGCTGTCGAGCGGAGCCCGTTCTTCTCCATGAACGTGCTCAGCTTCTTTCGGAGCTGCTGCAGCGTGTCCTCGTCGATGCTCTGCTTTTCCGTCATCGCGTGCTGGTGCGTGGTGCGAGCCGCGAGCCCCCCGGCGCCTCCTCTGTCTAGGGTACCATTGGCACCTTGTCCATCCCGGAGGAAGCCACGGAGGAGCCCCGCGACCCGGTCGAATTCTGGGTGCGGGCGTTGATCCCGGCGGCCGTGGCTTTGGTGATCTTGGCGGTCTTGATCGCTGAGCCGGGTCCCGCCCGCTTCGACCTTCAGATCGTGGCGCCGCGGGCGGTCGTGCCGGGCGCTGCGTTCCCGGTCCGCGCGCACGTGATGACCGCCGGTGACGATCCTCCGCAGGTCGTCGCTGCCCCGATCGCGGTCGACGTGCGCAGACTCGAAGGGGGGGAGCCGCTCGCCGAAGCGCGCCTGAACCCTTCGGCCATGCTCGGGGTCGAGGGCGAGCTGCGCTTGCCTCCAACCGCCGAGGGTCTGCTGCTGATCCGTGGCCGCGCGCTCGTGGACGATGAGGAGGTCTTCGTGTGGCGTCGCCTCCGGGTGGCTCTGGATGCACCGGTGCAACCTCGTCGTGGACGTCTTCAGACGGATCTGCAGCGCTATGCGCTGGGGCCCGTCGAAGGCAGCGCACCACCAGACCGTCTCGACGCGCGCGTCGTCGGGGGCGACTGCTCGGCGCCGGAGCCTTGCGCGATCCTCGTGTGGGTCGGGCGACCCGCCGCGGCAGTGCGCCTCGCCGACGCGGCCGGCGCGGAGGTGGTCGAAGGAACGGAATGCGATGGTCGCCTCGTCTCGACGGGGGTGCTGCAGTGCGCCGTGCGCACCAACAACAACGAAGCGTCGCTCGCTATCGTCGCCTACCGGGATGGGCAGGAGGTCGGGCGTCGCACGCTTCAGCTTCCCATGGGGAGCGCCGCGCCCACCCTCGACAGCCGCCCGGCGGTCACGCCCGCTCGGCTGAGCATCGATGTGGCACGTCGTTACGACGAGGGACCGGTCATCGTCGACCTCTTTCGGGAGGGACGCTGGCGTCACTCGACGACCTACGACCGGGGAGAGCACGTCGTCGAGCTCGATGGCGCCGGGCTGTGGCGCATCCAGGCCCGCAGCGACCCCTTCGGAGGCGACGCGGCGACCCGGCTGGCGGTGGTCGCCGTGAACGAGGGCGCTGCTCTGGACGCCTTGGCGCAGCACGAACGCCAGAGGGATTGGCAGGATCCCATGGCCGTTGCCATTCGGCGTGGCGATCTTCCTTGCCCGCAGCCTCAGGACGTTTCCGGGCCCTGCGCGGCGGCTCGTTGGGTACGCTTCATGCTGGCGGCCGGCGAGCTCGAGGTCGCCTCTCTGCCGACGTACACCAGCGGCGCTGCGCAGGCGAACGCAGGGCTCCACGACCGGGGGCAGCGGCGGCGCGCGTGGGCGGCGGCCTTGATTGTCGTCGCGGGCCTCTTCGTGGCGATCGTGGTCGTGCGCCGTGGGCTGCGGGCCACCCGACAGGCCGAGCGGCTGCTCGACGCGGTGGAGCCGGGACACCACCAGCGTCGCTGGACGGTCTGGGCCTCGGGCGCTTTCGTGACAATGGTCTTCGTCGCAGCCGCATTGCTCGTGCTTTCGCGGGGTTGCCTCTGAACTCGTCTCGTTGCGCCGAGGGGGCATGAGGCTTACCTTGCGCGCCGTCTCCCGGCCCGAATTCGCTACCGAGCGCATATGGACTCGGACTACGGCCGCGCGAACGAGGAACCGCATGATTGGATGGGCTCTGAAGAAGATCCTCGGCAGCAAGCACGAGCGTGAGGTCAAGAAGCTCCAGCCGCTGGTGCAGGCCATCGGTGCGCTCGAGCCGCGGATGCAGAAGCTGAGCGACGCGGATCTCCAGCGGAAGACGATCGAGTTCAAGGAGAAGCTCGACAACGGCGCCTCCCTTGACGACCTGCTCGTTCCCGCGTTTGCGACGGTCCGGGAGGCCGGTCGGCGCGTGCTGGGCATGCGTCACTACGACGTCCAGCTCATCGGCGGCATCGTGCTCCACCAAGGCAAGATCGCCGAGATGCGCACTGGCGAGGGCAAGACCCTGGTGGCGACTCTTCCCTGTTACCTCAACGCTCTGGAGGGCAAGGGCGTCCACGTCGTCACCGTCAACGATTACCTGGCTCGCCGCGATGCCGAATGGATGGGGCGCGTTCATAACTTCCTCGGATTGGACGTGGGTGTCGTCTATCCGGGGATGCCCAACTCGGACAAGAAGCGCGCGTATGCGGCCGACATCACCTACGGGCAGAACAACGAGTTCGGCTTCGACTACATGCGCGACAACATGAAGTTCAGCATCTACGACTACGTCCAACGCGATCTGCACTTCGCGATCGTGGACGAGGTCGATTCGATTCTGATCGACGAGGCGCGCACGCCGCTGATCATCAGTGGCCCCGGTGAGACAGCGAGCGACAAGTACATCAAGATCACGGAGCTCATTCCCCGCTTTCGCCGCGACGAGCACTACGAGATCGACGAAAAGGGGCGCTCTGTCGCACTGACCGAGGAGGGGATGGAGTACGCTCAGCGGCTCCTCTCCCAGAGCGGCCTGCTCGAAGCCGGCGAGGACGGCGAGCCGGGCAACCTCTACGATCCGGTGAACCTCGAAACGCTGCACATCCTTCAGCAGTGTCTGCGGGCGCATACCCTCTATCACCGCGATCAGCACTACATGGTGCACGAGGGCGAGGTGCTGATCATCGACGAGTTTACTGGGCGCACCCTCAAGGGGCGCCGCTGGTCCGATGGCCTACACCAGGCTATCGAGGCCAAGGAGCGCGTCCGCATTCAGGACGAGAGCATCACGCTGGCGACCATCTCGTTCCAGAACCTCTTTCGCCTCTACAGGAAGCTCTCGGGGATGACCGGCACCGCCGACACCGAAGCGACGGAGTTCCACAAGATCTACAACTTGGACGTTGTCGTCATCCCGACGAACAAGCCCGTCATTCGCGACGACAAGGAGGACCTCGTCTACAAATCCGAGCGCGAGAAGTTCGTCGCCGTCGCGGAGGAGATCGAGGCGATTCACGACGGAGGAGAGGGTTGCCCTGTACTCGTCGGCACCACTAGCGTCGAGAAGTCCGACGCCTTGTCGAAGCTCTTGCACAAGCGCGGTATCCCTCACGAGGTGCTCAACGCCAAGCAGCACGAGCGCGAAGCCTACATCGTCGCCCAGGCCGGCACCCGTGGTGCCGTGACCGTCGCCACCAACATGGCGGGGCGAGGCACGGACATCGTGCTCGGCGGCAACCCCGAGATGCTCGCCCGGCTCGACGTGCTGCAGAACGCCGATGAGGATCTGCTCGCGAACCGCGAGGCGCTCGACACAAAGATTCAGGAGGTCACGGCGCGCTACGAGAAGGAGTGCAAAGAGGAGGGGCGCAAGATCAAGGAGCTCGGCGGTCTGCACATCATCGGCACCGAGCGTCACGAGTCGCGGCGGATCGACAACCAGCTCCGTGGGCGCGCCGGCCGTCAGGGGGACCCCGGTTCTTCCAGGTTCTACCTCTCCCTCGAAGATGATCTCATGCGCATCTTCGCCGGCGAGCGGGTGCAGCGGATGATGGACACCCTCGGGATGGAAGAGGGCGTGCCCATCGAGCACCGCTGGGTCACCAAAGCCGTCGAGAACGCCCAGAAGAAAGTCGAGGAGCGCAACTTCGACATCCGCAAGCATTTGCTCGAGTACGACGACGTGATGAACCAGCAGCGCAAGAGCATCTACGCGCTGCGCAAGCAGGTGCTCCGCGGCGAGTACCGCACGGTGCCGAGCGAAGAGGAGGAGAAGAAGGGCGCTGAGCCCCAGACCATCATCGACGAGGTCGACCCGAAGCTTCTCGAGCGCGCTGTGCCGATCCTCGAGCAGATGGTCAAGCTCCACGCTGCGGTTCCTCCGCCGCAGGGCGCCACGCCCGAAGAGATCGAGGCCTTTCGCAAAGAGGCTCTCGAAAAGGACATCGCCTCGCTCGACCGCCTCAACTACCCGGCGGTCGAGCGCGACGTCTATATGTGGTTCGGCTGCCCTGTCGACCTCGCTGCCTTCGAGGACGATCCGGCGGGCGCGCTATCGTTCCTTGAAGAGCAGGTGGGCATGTCCCTCACCGAGCAGAAGGAGCGCATGCTCGACATGGTCGACGAGCTGGTCGGTGCGATGGTCGAAGAGCACTGCCCGCCCAATCGCCACTACGACGACTGGGATTACGAAGCCCTCGCGGCTGCCTTCGAGGAACAGTTCGACATCGACTGTCCCGAGCTGCGCGACAAGTTCACCGACGCCGAGTCCGTCGCGCAGAAGCTCTATGCGGATGCCGAGAACGTGTTGATGAAGCGGATGGAGGAGTTCGGTCCCGAGTCCTTCCTGCGCCTCTTTCGCAACGCCTATCTTCAGGAGATCGACCAGCAGTGGATCGACAACCTCCAGGCCATGGAGCGCCTGCGCCAGGGCATCGGCCTGCGTGGCTACGGTCAGCGCGACCCCAAAAAGGAGTACAAGCGCGAGGGGTTCCACATGTTCATGGCGATGGTCCGCTCCATCAAGAGCAATGTCGCTAGGTCCCTGTTCACCGTGCGTCGCGTTCGGGAGGAGGACCTCCAGCGCCTCGAAGCGCAACGCAAGCGGGACGCCGAGAAGAGGCAGCAGCAGGCGTCGGCGCGACACGCCGGGAGCGAGGGAGAAGCAGACGCTCCGTCAGAGACGGGCAGGAGACTGCCCGCGCGGGCGACCGGCGGCCGTCGTTCGGCGGCCGCGCAGCGACCGGCGGGGCCCGCACCGATGAACCGCAAGGAGCGTCGCGCGCAGGCGAAGAAGGCGAAGAAGGCCAAGCGCAAGGGCGCCCGCCCCTGACCCCAGTCGGACGCCGCCGTCGGGTTGCTTGGCGCCGCTCCGCCACCCCAGTCGGACGCCGCTGTCGGGTTGCTTGACGCCGCTCCGCCGGTAGGGGAAGCCCGAGGCGATGACAGACACGATCGCACCAGTGCCTGGCTTTCGCTTCGCGGGGATCGGCGCGGGCATCAAGCCGAACGACGCCCTGGATCTTGGTCTTCTCGTCGCCGATCGGGCGGTGCCCGCCGCGGGGGTCTTCACACGCAACCGGGTGCGCGCGGCGCCGGTGGTGCTCAGCGAGCGGATGTTGCGTCAGCACGGTGAGCTTCGCGCCGTCGTGGTCAATAGCGGCAACGCCAACGCCTGCACGGGCGAAGAGGGCATGGCCGACGCGGAGGCGATGCGTCAATCGGTCGCAAGCGCCTTGGGCGATCGGCAGGCGCGCGTCGCCGTGGCGTCGACCGGCGTCATCGGCGTGCCGCTCCCGAGGGGCCGTATTGCCGCGGCGATCCCGCGCCTGGTGGCGGCGGCGGCTCCGACGGGGGCCGCTGAGTTCGCCCAAGCAATCCTCACGACGGACCGAGGTCCAAAGGTCGCCGAGAGCACGTTCCTCAGCGGCTCGCGAAGCTGTCGGGTGCTCGCCATCGCGAAGGGGGCCGGCATGATTCACCCCGACATGGCCACGACCCTCGCCTTCGTGGTCACCGACGCGCCCGTCGATCCCGGCTGGCTACGGGAGGCCCTCGCCGACGCTACGGAGGAGACCTTCAACTGCATCAGCGTGGACGGGGATACGAGCACGAACGACTGCATCGTGGTCATGGCTTCGGGCGCCGCCGGTGGCGCCAGGATCACCGGAGCGGGCCCTGGCCAGGCGTTTCGCGCGGCGCTTACCGAGGCGCTCCAAGCGGTCGCGACGATGATCGTGGCCGACGGGGAAGGCGCTGAGCACGTCGCGGAGATCGTGGTCTCCGGCGCTCGCGGGGTGGACGACGCCCGCAAGATCGCGCGCACTGTCGCGACCTCTCAGTTGGTCAAGACCGCCATGCACGGCTGCGACCCGAACTGGGGGCGCGTGCTGGCCGCCGCCGGACGCGCGGGCGTCGCTTTCGACCCGTCGCGGGTCGAGGTGCGCATCGGAGACGTCGTCGTGTTCGCCGGAGGCCGCGGCGTCATGGACGAGGCGGCGGAGGCGGCCGCGAGTGCGTCCATGGCGCGGCCCCGCTACACGATCACGGTGAAGCTCGCCGAGGGAGAGGCGGAGGGCCGCTGCTGGACCTGCGACCTTGGACACGAATACGTGCGCATCAACGCGGACTACCGTTCCTGAGGGGCGGACCCGAGGCCGACGAGGGGGCCCTCGGCACAGAGATCGCCGCGAGGGCGCGTAAACTTCACCCGGATACCGGCATGGCGCTAGCCTGGGCGGGTGTCCGTTTCTGGAAGATTGGCTGTGCTCCTGGCGTTGGCAGCGTGGCCAGTCACTGCCTGGGGGCAGGCGGCGGCCACCACGGCCGGGTGCACCACCGAGGACGCTTTGTCGGAGGCTGCGGCGTCGCTCATGCTCGCCGGCGCGCGTGACCCCGAGGCGATCGCCCGGGCGCTGCGCCAGTCAGGATCCGACCTTCCCCACGTGCGGCTCGGGATCTTCCCCATCGACGGGGACCCGCGCTCGTGGCTGGCACAGCTCGAGGACGAGGCGCCGTTGGTCTGCGGGCGCGCGAGCGGTCCAGAGCAGCTTTGGCTGTTGGTGGGGGCTCGAGGGGGTGGCCTGGTTCCGACCGAAGAGGGCTTCCGTGTGGAGCTTGCTCCGGGCTTTTCCGAGGCCCGCGTCGCCATGCGCGACGCCCAGGGCGAGCTCTTGCGCGTTTCGGTGGAGCGCGGAGCCGTCGTGCAACCGCCGCCCCATCTTCAGCCGCCGCTCCAGATTCAACTGGTCGCGACCGGTGGGAGTGGACCTCGGCCGCTCGCGGTTCGGTACGTCGGCGGGCGGCCGCTCGGACGCTCGGTTCAGGGAGAGGGCGGCCCGAGGGCACGATTGCGGGCGCTCCGCGCGGCGCGCGGCGTCAGCGAGCTGCGGGACAACCGCTTGCTCGCCCGTGAGGCCGCACGCCATGCCGCTCAGGTCTGTCGTGCGGGTCGCGCGCGGCACGTCCTCCGGGCGAACGCAGACCCGGAGGCGCGCCTGGCCGCTCGAGGGATCCGCGCTCGCGTCGTGGGCGAGGTCGTCGTTCGGGCGGCCTCCGAAGAGGCCGCGTTCGACGCTCTGCTCGGCAGCCCCGATCACCGCATGGCGTTGGTGGATCGGCGCTTCACGGATGTTGGCATCGGTCGCCGGCGGCAGGGCACGGGCGTGTGTCTCGTAGTGACCCTCGCCGCGTGGCCGCGTTACGTAGGGCGCTGAGCGAGCCTCCGGGTCTTCTCAAGGGCGGCCGCCTCTCGTACCTTCCCCGTCGATGCAGACGGTCCATGAGCTTCGAGAGCACGCCGATCAGAGCCTCTTCGATGGGCGCTATCCTGAGGCGCTTCACGCCTACGCCCTGCTCGTGCAGCTTCAGCCCAACGACCTGGGTGCGCGTCTGCGTCTGGCCGACACCTTGTTGGCCATGGGCGAGGTGCCGGGGGCCGCGCTCGTCTACACGAAGCTCGCGCAGCACGCTGCGAACGCCGGCCACCCGTTGCTCGCTCTCGTCAGCCTGAAGATCCTCGAAGCCCTCGAACCGGAGCTCGGCAAGCTCCTGGAGAGCTTCGCGGCCCTCTACGCGAAGGACTCGGAGCGTCTCGGTCGCGCCGTGCGGTTGAGCTTGGGCGACCCGTCGCGGACGCTGCCTGGCGACCTGAAGCTCGACTCGCCGCCGCCTCTCGAAGAGCTCTTGCCGGCGGCCGCCAAGATCGGCGTCGACCTGTCCCGCATCGCTGCCTACCCCGAGCGGCTGCCGCCGATCCCTCTGTTCAGCGAGCTCCCGGCAGACGCCTTCGCGCGGGTGCTGCGCGCCCTCAAGCTGGTTCGGAAGCGGCCCGGGGACGTGATCCTCGCGCAAGGCGAGGAGGGCGCGAGCTTCTTCGTGCTGGCCCGTGGCGTCGTCGATGTCACGCGCACCGACGGAGGGCAGACGCACCGGCTCGCTACACTTCGCGACGGTTCGATCTTTGGTGAGATGGCGCTCGTGTCGGCTCAGCCTCGGAGCGCGACGGTGACCGCGGCGGACGACTCCGATCTGCTCGAGTTCGACAGGGAAGCGCTGCAAGCGGCGGCGAGCGAGGTGGCCACGGTCGCCCACGCTCTCGAGAAGTTCACGCGGGAGCGTCTCCTCAGCAACGTGCTGTCTACCTCGCCGCTCTTCCGGCCACTGGATCGCAAGCAACGCTTCGACCTCGTGCGGCACTTCACCGCTCACGACATCGCCGCGGGCACGCACGTCATTCGTGAAGGGGAGGAGGGGCGCGGCTTGTTCGTCGTCCTGAGCGGCGAGATGGATGTGTGGAAGCGCGACGGCGACGAGAAGGTGCTGCTCGCGACCCTCGGTCCGGGCGACATCTTCGGCGAGATCGCCCTCATCACCGACGACGCCACGACCGCGACGGTGACCGCCGGAGTCAACAGCAGCGTCCTCTTCTTGAGCAAGGAGCGGTTTGAGAAGCTGGTGGAGGCCGTCGACGAGATCCGAGAGTATGTCGAAAGCCTTGGTGACGAGCGTCTGATGGACACGCGCTTGACCATGAACGCGAGCGTCGAAGAGCTCGACGACGACGACCTGATCCTGATCTGATTGCGCGTTGCGCCCGGCGCGACAATCTCGTGCGTGAACGCGGGT
>JALVDI010000685.1 GCA_027009115.1 Polyangiaceae bacterium
CCTGATGGGCATCGAGCAGGCCATCGAGCGAGGGGAAGAGGCGGCCGCGCAGCTCGAGCAGGAGGTGCGCGAAGTGGCCGCGGGCGCGGTGGTGGCTCCACCTGCGGAGGACGCTCCGGGCGCGCAGAGGCTGGAGAGCGCAGAGCAACCGGAGGGACTCGAGGCCGCGGCGCCGGCAAAGGGCCCGCGGCCTTCCCGTGCGCCGCTCGACGCGAAGGCGCGTCGCCAGCGGGCTAGGGCGCTGCTCGAGAAGCGACTGCGGGGAGCCACGAGCGCGCCACCGCCGCCCTCGAGCTCTCCGGCCCGCGCCAGCCGCGAGGACCTGCTCAAGGGGCTGACGAGGTCGCTTCGCCGGGCGGCGTCCCTGACCGGCGGCACCTCGCTCGCCGATCGGCACCTGCGGAGCGCCCAAGCCGCCGAGGAGGCCGGTGATCTGGTCGGCGCCGTCAACGCGCTGCGCCTGGCGGTGACCATCGAGCCGGAGCGCGAGGACCTCCGAGAGCGTCTGGCGGATGTTCGGCGCCGGCTCAGCGAGGAACTGGCCGGCACCTACGAGCGGCAAGCCATCTACGAAGAGGAGCTGCAGAACTGGGCCGCGGCGGCTCGGAACTGGGCGAAGGTCGCCGAAGGGCGGCCCGCGGCGTCGCGTCCTCTACGCCGTGGCGCGATGGCGCTGCTGAAAACAGGGCAGGACCTTCGGCAGGCGCGGGACCTCGCGCAGCGGGCGGTGGCGCTGCAGCCCCGATTGAGCCTGAACCACCGGGTTTTGGGCGAGGTCTTCTTGGCGGCTGGAATGACCGTCAGCGCCCGCAAGGAGCTGAAGGAAGCAGCGAGACTGGACCCTGACGACGAGATAGTGAAGAATCTCCTGCGCCAGCTCAAGTGAGTGCGGAGGCGGCCAGAGTCCGCTGGGAGCGTGAATGGAAAAGGTCATTGGCATCGATCTGGGGACGTTCAATTCCTGCGTGGCCGTCGTCGAGGGTGGCACGCCCGTGGTGGTTGCGAACCGCGGCGGTTACAAAGTCACCCCGTCGATGGTGGCCGTCACCGAGGCGGGCAAACGGCTCGTAGGGCACATCGCAAAGCGGCAAGCAGTTACGAACGCCGAGAACACGGTCTACGCCTGCAAGCGCCTCATTGGTCGTAAGTTCGACACCCCCCAAGTCAAGAATGCCATGGCGACGAGCCCCTACCGCATCGTCGAGGGGCCGCACGGCGACTGCCGCATCCAGCTACGCGAGAAGGTCTATTCGATCCCGGAGATCAGCGCCATGATCCTCCAGGAGATGAAGATGATCGCCGAGGACTACCTTGGCCAGGAGGTCAGCAAGGCGGTGGTCACGGTCCCGGCGTACTTCAACGACGGGCAGCGCCAGGCGACCAAGGACGCCGGCACGATCGCGGGTCTCGACGTCATCCGTATCATCAACGAGCCGACGGCGGCGGCTCTCGCCTATGGCTTCGGCAAGAACATCGACCGGACCGTCGCCGTCTATGATCTCGGCGGCGGCACCTTCG
>JALVDI010000686.1 GCA_027009115.1 Polyangiaceae bacterium
AGGGTAGGTCCTTGGTGTCGGAGACCTCGCGCCGCCAGGTCCCGTTGATGCGTTTGACGCGCGCTCGGCTGCGGGGAGCGTGGAGCGAGGGCAAACAAAGGGATGCCACGGGTGCGATTGGCGGCCTCGAACTCGGAGCTTCCATCGAGTTGGAGTGCCTGGATGGGGATTAGGCGAGGATCGCGGCGCCGCAGATAGCGGTCACGCGAACCGCTTGATCCGCGACGGCGAGATCGCCTGCCCGCTCAGCGTCGTCAGCAGTTTCGCCGCTTCGTCCCCCGGCACGGTGGATCCTTGCCTCCTGCCTCCCCGACGGCTGGGGCAAGGCGCTCTGCCGTGTTCCGGAGGCGTCGAGACGCGCTATCCGTTTGGGAAGACCATCGTGACCCGGGCGCCCCCGCCGGGCGCCTCACCGAGCTCGATGGTGCCGCCGTGCATGTCGACGATCTTCTTGACGATCGACATGCCCAGGCCCGTGCCCGCGGCCTTCGTCGAGTGGAAGGGTTCGAAGATCTTGTCCGCGGCGTGGCTGAACCCGGGGCCGTCGTCCTGCACGTAGATCACGACCCCGTCGCCCGCCTCGCAGCCCATGCGGATCGTTCCACCCTCGGGCAGGGCCTCCCGGGCGTTCGTGACCAGGTTGACGAGCACCTGCTTGAGGCGATGGCGATCGGCCCGCACGCACACGCCCTCCTCGGCCTCGACGAGCAGGCGAACCGAGGCGCGAGCGCAGACCGGCTCCTCGAGAGCGAGCACCTCGTCGAGCAGCCCGCGGACGTCCATCGTCTCGGCGTCCAACTCCTCGGGACGAGCGAGGCCGAGGAACTCGTCGAGCATCTTGGTGAGGCGGCCCAACTCGTCCCGGACGATGCCGACCCGGGCGACGATCGCCTCGGCGGCGGAGGGTTCGAGCTTGCGGGCACCGCGCTCCAGGAGCTGGAGCTGGAGCGCGGCGGCGTTCAGCGGGTTGCGGATCTCGTGAGCCAGGCCCGCGGTGAGCGTGCCCACCGCCGCCAGCGCCTCGGCCCGAGCCGAACGCCGCCGCAACTCGACCTGTTCGGTGACGTCGATGCCGACGGCCACCACGGCGATCCGCCGTTCGGCTTCCGGCACACGCGTCAGCGTCCAACGGATGGTCCGCGTCCCCGCGGGGGTCGTCACGGTGGACTCCCGGGGCCGAACGGGAGCGCCCCTCAGAGCACGTTCGAGGGAAGAGCGGACGCGCTCACCCCAGAGCTCGACGAAGAGCTTCCCTGTCGTCGTCGCCCCGTAGCCGAGCTGCGCCGAGCGGTTGGCAAAGGTGATGCGTCCGTCGTCGTCGATGCCTACGATCAACGCCTCGGCGGCCTCGACGACCCCACGGTAGAGCGCCTCCGACTCGTGCAAAGCACGAGAGAGAGCCGTCCGCTCGCGGCCAAGCGCGACCTGCGCGAGCGCCCGCTGAACGAGCTGGATGAGCTGGACCGGCTCGAAGGGCTTGAGGACGTACGCATAAGCACCGTGGCGGAGCGCTCCGATGGCTGTCTCCAGGGTGCCGTGACCGGTCATCAGGATGACCTCCGCGTCCTGCGAGCGTCCCTTGAGCTCGGGCACGAGGGCCACGCCACTTCCCTCAGGCAGGCTCACGTCCACGAGCGCGACTTCGAAGCCTCCCGAGGCAACCTCGAGGGCCTCCTGCACGCCAACGACGCACTCGACGGACACGTCGAGCTCCCCGAGGAGCTCGGCCAGGTTCTCGGCCAGCTCCTCGTTGTCTTCGACGACGAGCACGCGGTGGGTCATGCCGCCGGCTGCATCAGCTCGAGGAGCTCGTCCACGCGAACCGGCTTGTGCAACACGCGCTGCGCGCCGAGGTTTCGTGCTGCCTCCAGGCGCTCGTCGCGTGAGAACGCGGTCATCATCACGCACACCGTGTCCGGGCAGCGATGTCTGAGCGCCGCCAACAGCTCGACTCCGTCCATTCCGTCCATGCGCACATCCAGGAGTGCGAAGTCGAAACAGCCGGCCTCCGCCAAAGCCGACGCCGCGCTGCCGGCCACCTGGGCCTCGTGGCCGGCGTCGGTGAGGATCTCGGCCAGGTTCTCGGCCAGCTCGGTGTTGTCGTCGACGACCAGGACTCGCATCAAGGGGCTCCGAAGGCGCGGGGGATCCCAACGCGTGCCGGTCGGTCCGCCGCCAGAGGGCGGGAGAGAGCGCGTCCACGAGCCGAGGAAATGTGTCGCATGGTCGAGGGTGAGGACAGCTGCAGGTCGCGTTCCGCAAAGCGGCGACGAGGATCTTGGGGGGTGCTCTAGCACGAAGCGCGGGCCCCGGCCCGGCGCCCCCGGCAAGGGAGAAAAGATCGCCTACTCTCGAGACAAGGCAGCCGTCAGGGAACGCAGGCTCCGACCCCTTCGGGCACCGGACCACCGATAGGTGTGCAGATCGCTCCGCGGCCACAGGGTTCGTCGCCGACCCGGCACAACCTCAAGCAGCGGCCGCTCGCGCAGATCAACGATCCGGCGCAGTCGATCTGCGTGTCGCAGGGGTCCAGTTCGCCGGCGTTGCCGACCTCCCGGCACACACCGACGAAGTCCTCCGAGGAGCGAAAGCGGCAGCCGTAGTGTGGCTCCGGGCCGCCCGCGTCCTGGCATCCGTATCCGCTGATCGGATCGCAGGCGCGGACGCACACGCCGAGCCCGGGGTCGCAAACGCCGCTCGTGCAATCCTCGTCGGAGCTGCACGTCGGCCCTCTTGCACAGCCCCCGAGCAAACAAGCGACCCCCAGCGTCAGCAGCGCGGCGCGCGTTCTCATGGCCCCTCCGGAAACCGAATCGAAGACAGCAAGCGTTCGAAGTCCTCGACAGACTCGTCGAACTCGCCGGGAGCGTTCTGGTAGACGACGATCATCAGGGCGGGCCGACGACGTTGACGGTCCCCGTGCGTCTCGGTCCAGTAGACGTTCCCTCGTATCACCGCCACCAGCGCACGCGCCACACGGGCGTCCGCGTCGAGCTGAAGCTGGTCGACGTTGGCCACGTCGATCAAGGCAAGGTGCGCCGGTTGAGCTCCGATCAGTGCCGGGTGCTCGTCGAGCACGGTCGTCGCCCAGCGCACGTGCCGACGACTCCTGATCCGCGCACCGTCGAAGCGGACCCGCCAACGACCGCCCGCGAGGTTCTCCACGTAGTTTCGCGTGAGAACGGCGGGAGCCATCTCCAAGTACTCCTCTTTCAGCTTCAGCACCTGGATCCACAAGACCCCGTTGTGGCGAACATGACGAAGCCTCAGGTCGAAGCCGACTTGCGAATCGACGCGCCAGTCCGCGCTGAGGAACTCGTCCCGCGCCGCATCGACACTCCCGCGCTCGACGGAGTAGCCGTAGGAGCTCTCGAAGGCTTCGGCGGTGAGACGTCCTCCGCCGCAGCCGGCGAGGACCATCCACAAGATCCAGTATCTCATAGCGTCACGATGGGAATGGTCACGATGCCCAGCAGGCTGGCACGAGGTCGACCGGCGGAGCCCTCGATGCGGAACCCGATGTGGTCGGAGCGCCACCCAAGCTCGACGACGGCTTGACGAACGATCTGCCCGGCGATCGCGTCGCCCTCGACGCTGCGGTCATAGCCCCTCGGACGATATTCCGCCTCGTCGTCAAAGTGGATCCTGCGATACCCGAACCGCCCGCCCACGCCGACGAAGAGGCCCGCCCCGACGTTGGCTCGGAGACCCAGGGAGAGGTCCACGAAGAGGTCTCTCCGATCGCCGTAGGCGTGCGCACGGTAGTAGGGCCCGGGCGGGTCCCAGCTCGAGAACTGCTTCACGTTCAGCAGCGTCAAGCCGAACCGAGCCTGCACCCGAAAGGCGAAGATCGAGAACAGCCCGCCGGTGAGTTCCGCTCCGCACACGAGCAGAGCGTTGGCCTTCTTCCCAAAGTCGTCGTCGGGAGCGAAGAGCCCCGCGCCAAGGAAGGCCTGAACGCGGTAGACGGGGCTCCATTCCGTACCTCCGGGCAGCGGAGGCAGGGTGTCCGCTCCGAAGCGGTCGACGAGCGATGGGGGAAGAGCGCCCGGGTGAGGCGCTGCCTCGGAAGGCCCCTCGGTCGAGGGGGAAGCAGCCGCGGCGCCGGATGCGCGTGCCAGGAGCGCCGCCACGTCCGCCGTATGCGCCGCGACCCACTCATCGTCTGGCAACGCGAGAGCCTCTCGGAGATGCGCCGCCGCCGCGTCGCTGCGGCCGAGCGCCAGCTCGCTCTCCGCCATGCGGTAGAGGATCCTTCCGCGCTCCGCGCTCGACTCGGCGAGGGCCCGCTGCAGGACGACCACGGCCGCCTCGTGCTCCCCGAGCTGCTGAAGAGAGCGCGCGCTCTCAACCAGCCCCTGTGCGAGCACGGAGAGGGGAGCGAGAACCATCAAAGCACAGGCGACATATCGCACGGCGCCAGAGCTTAGGCCCACAGGGTGCGATGCGACATCCCCCAGCCTGGGGAGAAACCTCGTCTTTCTGCGACTCGGGGTCGTCGACGAGCAGGGCTTGCATCAAGGGGCTCCGAAGGCGCGGGGGAGCTCGAGCACGAAGCGCGCGCCGCCGCCGGGGGCGCCGGCGACCGTGAGCCGGCCCCCGTGTTTCTCCGCGATGCGACGGCACAGGGCCAGGCCGAGCCCCGAGCCCTTGGCCTTGGTGGTAAACAGCGGATCGAACGCTCGGGCGCGCACCTCCTTGGAGACGCCGCATCCGTCGTCCTCGACCGCCAGCTCGAGGGCTCCTCCCACGTCGCGGGCCGTCACTCGAACCTGTGTCGCACCGGCGTCCACCGAGTTCTGCAGCAGGTTGACGAGCACCTGCCGGATCTGGCTGCCGTCGACGCGCGGCTCCAGGTCCCCGACCTCGCTCTGGAAGCTCACCTGCTCTGCCCTACGCAGCCCGAGGACCGCGTCGTCGACGAGCTCGCGCAACGACACGGGCGCGCGGTTTGGAGGGCGGTCGCCGACGAGCTCGAGCAGATCGGTGATGATGCGGTTCGAGACCGCGACCTGCCGACCGATCCGATCGAGATGCTTGCGAAGGGCCGGGTCCCCGGTCCCTCGGCGCTGGAGCAAATGCAGCGAGCTGTCGATGACCGCGAGCGGGTTGCGCAGCTCGTGCCCGATGGTGGCGGCGAGCTGCCCGAGCGTCGCCAGTCGCTCGCCCCTCCGAATCTTCGCCACGTAGTCCTCCCGGTAGGTCTCGAGCATGATGGCCAGCTCGAGATCGAGAAGGCAGTCGAGCGCCTTTGACGCCGCTCGGACGCGATGGGGCTCCCACTGGGCCTGCACAAGCGACGCCTCGAGCGCATCGCCGAGGCGGACCCGCAGCACGTTCATCATCGAGAACATGTAGCGCTGATCGAGCCCTATACGGACGTGGGCGCGGCCAATGCGCGCCCGTTGCTCGAAGTAGGCCTCGTCGTAACGGCCGCCGAAAAGACCCCGCAGCCACCCGCTCAGGGACGCCTTCTGTCGTTCGATCTGCGCGTCGTCGTCGAAGACCGAGCGCGCCCGCGGGTTCGCCGCGATCACCCCGTAGAAGTGATCGACGACGCCCCCAAAGTGAGGCTCGACGTGGCGCCCGGCGGCCCCGAGGAGCTCCGCCTCCGGCGGTCCGAACCCTACGTCCCGGGCCAGCTCTTCGAACATCGAGTAGTCCGCCATGGTCGAGGAACTACAGCAGATCTCGCCCTCCGCCACCCGCCGCGGCCCCGGGCGAAGAGTCGTCGCAGACCGTCCAGCGAAGGGCACCGAGGAGCACCGCCAAGGGGACGCCGGTGACAACGAATGCGAAGGTCGCTGCGCGCAAGAGGCGCGCGCCGCCGCAAGAGGCGCTCGGCAAGACGCCGGTCGCAACGAATGCGAAGGTCACTACGCGCTCTGGACCGTCGCAGCGAACACCCCCAGCAGGTGGCGACGCTCCTCCTCGCTCTCGGCGACGAGCAACGCGAAGCGAGCGTCCACGTCGAGGACCCGCCAGGCGGCGGACGGAACCCCCGAGGACTCCGGAGGAAGCTCGCGGCGCCAGGGCACGTCCACCGCCTCCTCGATCGCCGGCGCGGGCGTATCGAGACCCAGGAAGGTCCCCTTGAGCCAGCGGATGAGGTGGGCGAACGCAATCCGCTGCAGCCGCGTCTCGACTTCGATCTCGAACAGCCGGCGACGCGCCACGAGAGGCAAGCTCCGCCACTGCGGGCCGTCGAGGGAGGCGCCCGACTCCGCGAGCTTCCGTCGCACCGCAACGGGCGGGGACGCCAGGGTGCGGGCAGAGTCCGGCTCGTGAGGCAGAAAGCGCATGCGAGCTCAAGCCTGGGTCGACGCCGAAGGAGGCACGACCAGCACGGGAACGGGCGACTCCCGAAGGCAGCGCTCGGCGGTGCTGCCGAGCAGGATGCGGCTGAGCGGTCCGCCGGCGTGAGCCCCCACCACCACGAGGTGTGCCCCGACCTCCTTGGCCACCCGTGCCAGGGCG
>JALVDI010000687.1 GCA_027009115.1 Polyangiaceae bacterium
TGCCGAGGACGGAGAGCCAGTTCCCGCCCAT
This sequence comes from Polyangiaceae bacterium, assembly GCA_027009115.1. Classification (GTDB taxonomy): domain Bacteria; phylum Myxococcota_A; class Polyangia; order Polyangiales; family Houyiibacteriaceae; genus JALVDI01. The sequence goes on from JALVDI010000687.1 coordinate 32, forward strand.
CGACCACCTGCCGCCGCCCGCGGACGACCCCACGCCGCGGGTGGACCTCTACCAGGTGAGCGTGCCGGAAGATGGTGCCCTGTGCCTGGACATCAATGTCGGCGACGGTGGCTTCGTCGTCAGCCGCGGCCTGAGAGTGGCTATCGACGGGGAGATCCAGCAGATCGTCGCCCCCGAGACCAGGGGCAACGTGCGCCTGCGTCTGCCCGTGAGCGCCGGCTTGCACGAGATCGCCGTCGGGCTCGACGAGGGGCTGGTGGTGACGCGTACGCTCTTCGCCGCCGGCTCGCCCGGTCGCATCCAGCTGCCCCCCAGCCTGCCGGGGGGCGCGCCGCTGACGCTGAGCGACGTGCGCGTCAGCAACGACGACGCCGGCGGCGTGCGCATCCTCGGCCGCATCGGCATGCGCTTCCCGCAGTCCCAAGAAGGCCGCCAGGAGCTGGCGGTGCGGATGCGTGTGACCATCAGCCGCACCGATCGCTGCCGCGAGCTGCGACACCTCGAGGTCGTGTCCACCTTCGACGAGGGCGCCCGGGTGGGTTTCGGCGAGCGCGTCGCACACTTCGACATCCCGTGGGACGGGAAGAACGACCAGGGCAAGCGCATCCGCGACGAGGTGCCTCTGGCCATCACCATCGACGCGGTGCCCTTTTTCTGCGACGAAGACGCGGCGTGCCAGCCCATCCGCAACGACTCGTTGCCTCCGGAGGATTGGGCTCCCACAGGCCCGCCCGCCATCCTGAGCGCGGTCGGGCTGCCGGGCGTCACCCAACGCTGGAGCTTCTTGACGAACCGCTTGCAGGTGCTCGGCCTCTGCTCCGGGGACCTGCCCTACATCTCGCTCTGCTTCGCCGACGGCGCCTACACGGACACCCTCGCCCTTGGCAGCGAGAGCCGCATCGCGGGCGTTTGTACCACCCTCGTTCGCGACTCGAGCGCCACCGGCTTGCGTATCGAGTTCGAGCAGGCGGGCGTTCGCACCCCGGCGAGCATCGTGCGTGCGCATCCAGAAACCGACCGCGTCACCTTCCGCGTGCCGGCGAACCTCACGCCGGATGCCCCCGCCCTGCTCCACGTCAGTCTCGACGGCGTCGAGCTGCCCAACTCACCCAAGCGCCTCCACATCGCCGGCGCCACCATCGACGACCTGCTCGACCCGGGCGTCGTGGACACCAGCGGCGGACTACGGCGCCGCTCCCTGCTGACCGACGTGAGCGGCAGCCGCATCCACGCTGGCGAGACCGCCCGCGCCATCGGCATGAACCTCTTCCCGGAGGTCGTCGCCACGCTGACGGGAACCCTGAGCGACGGCGTCACCGGCGACCTCGCCTTCAGCTCCGTCGCCTCCGAGCCGGGCGTCACCGCCAGCGGCACCGAGATGGACGTGGTGCTGCCGAGGACGCCCGTGTTCTTGCCGGGTCCTCCCCGTGTTCGGGCTCTCGTTCGCTCTCCGGCTGGATTGCTCCGCGACGACGGAAT
>JALVDI010000688.1 GCA_027009115.1 Polyangiaceae bacterium
GGAGCCGGACCGGAATGGAGAGCTGGTGCTCCTTTCAACCCCGAACGCTTTCCGTCCTCGAGCGCATCTCGAATGGCATTCAGACGAAGCGATCGACGTCTCGTGTGCCCTCGCTCTCTCGGTCGGAGCTGAAGCGGTAGCGCTCGTCGAGGAGGTCGTCGATGCGCTCCATGACCTCGTCGACGATGGCCTGATAGGCGTCGCGATAGGCGTCGGCGGCGCGGCTGAGCGGGGGTACGCGCGGCGGCGGGTTCTTCCAATGGGAGACGGGGATGGGTTCACCGACGCGGTAGACGATCCTTCCGGGCTTGGCCAGGAGCGATTTGCCCGAGTAAACGAGATCCGAGCCGTTGCAGCCCACCGGCACGATCGTCGCTCCCAAATGGAGCGCCATCTGAGCGAGACCGACGTGTCCCCGCGACAGGCGGACCGAGCGCGTGCCTTGGGGGAAGACGAGCAGGTCGAGACCCATGCGCAGCGCCTTCTCGTTGAGGGTGACGAAGCGCTCGCTGAGGGCGTTCATGAGTGCATCGACCGCGGCTGTGTAGCTCTCTCGCTCGGGATCGAAGGGGCGCCCGAGCATATCACGCCCTCGGCGCAAGACCTCCGCGGGGACCCCCTCCACGTCGTCCGCGAGGGTGTCCACCGCATGCCGCAATGCGCGGTATTCGTCCGGCTGGGGGCGCCGCCCGACCACGTTGAGGAAGTCGCGGGTGATCACGTAGCCCCTGGAAGCGAGCGGTATGTTGTTGGTGATCCGCATGAAGAGCGACACGACCGGGTGCTCGTAGTTCTTGCCCTTCACCCAGGTCGCCGTGTAGCCGCGCTTTCGGCGGTGCAGCTCGTACTGAAACGGCCAATAGTTGAAACTGTCGGTGTGGTTCATCGCGAAGATGACCCGCTCCTGCGGCAGCCGCTCGGCTCCTTCGAGCACAAGATCGACCTTTCGGTAGTCGAAACGCAGGAAGCCCTCGGCGATGAGCCGCTGCGCTGGCGGTCGCGCCGAGAGACGGATCTTGTCGTAGAGCGCGAGGTCGAGCATGCCCCTGGTGTTTCGTAGCCCGCCGCACCGGTCAAGGCAGGAAGTTCACTCCGTCCCCGGGGTCGGCCGCGAACAGTCCACGCAAGCCACGTTCTCGACGTTGCGGCCGGCAACGAGATCGCCGATCCAGTCGACGAGGCGCACGCCGTTCGACTCCACCTCATAGAAGTTCGGCTGCATGATGACGCAGTGCTGCTCACCGGGCGCGCGGAAGTTCCGGTAGTTCGGGGTCGACTCGACGATGCGCGAGGTCGACGCGATCATCTTCTCACTCCATGCGGCGGCTCCTCCGGTCCCCCCCATCGCCTCGTAGAAAAACGTCTGGTTCTCGTCGAAGGTCGTGTTGTACTGCGCCACCACGTTGCCGGGGTAGTAGTCACCGATGCCGATGTAGAGATCGGCAAGCTCGAGCTCGAAGATGTCGACGCGAGCAGGGTCGAGGTCGGGGATCCAATCAGGCAGCGCGCCCGTCGCGTTCCAGCTCGGGAAGCTCTCGCGGAAGAAGGTCTCGGTGATCACCCCCGCGCCCGAGTCGCCGAGCTGCACGACGCGAACGCCCGGGTAGTGCTCCATCAGGTGCGCCGCCCAGACGATGGAACCGTAGGAGCCCGCGCTGCAGCCGGTGACGAAGGCCTGCTCGGGCGCCGGCACGTTCTCGTAGACCCAGTCGAGGACCGCTCGGGCGTTGACCGCACCCCGGTGGTTGATGACCACAGGCGTGCCTGGGCCGTCGCCATACTCGGTCCGCGCGTCGCCCCAATGCACGTCGCCGGTGCAGTAGGGCACGACGACGTGGGTCCAGTCGCGGAAGGGGTTGTCCGCACGGCTACGGTCGTAGATGCCCACCGGCTCGGCCATCGCGACGGCCCGGCGAACCGGCTCGACGGAGTCGGCGAAGAGGGCGTCGGCAAAAGAGCAGGTGTCGGCGTTCCAGCAAGCCCCGCCCCCGATGAAGTCGACGATGACCTTGTTGACCGTACCCGGGTGCACGAAGAAGGCGAACTCGCTCCCACGAGAACAGACGGTGGGACCACCGGGGAGCAGTTCGTTCCAGGTCGGCTCGAGATCGCTCAGAGCCGGAAGCTCGTTGAAAGGGGGCGGCCCCGTGTCCCCACCGGCGTCCGCCGTAGCGTCGACCGTCGCATCGGCGGCCGCGTCCCCAAAGGCTGCGTCGCTCCCCCCGTCCAAGGCCGGCGCTCCGTCGTCGCCGCAGCCGCCGAGGAGCGACAGGAAGAGCCCGAGGAAAGCGAACCACAGCGGAGATGCGAACTTCATGCAGCCCAGCATAGCTCGAACACCGCAGGCGACCGTCGGAACCCATTCGATGCTTGACAGGCGAAGGCCGCCGACTATAGTCCCTCCCACTCGACGCGGGGTGGAGCAGTCTGGTAGCTCGTCGGGCTCATAACCCGAAGGTCGTAGGTTCAAATCCTGCCCCCGCATCCACGACGAAGGCGCTGCAATCTTCCCGGTTGCAGCGTTTCTGTTTTCCGTCCAAGCGCTCGCGCTGCTTCGGTGTCGAAAGGGGGCGCCAACATCACGATTGACGCTGGGGTGGATCAAACGCCAGCGGTAGGAGGTGTTTCGTGCGTTCGAGCATACCGACGACAGCCCTCGCAGCCGCCTGCGCCCTCGTCGCTGCGGTCGTGGCCCTCGACTCGCCCAGCGCAGCCCAGCGGCACGGAGCGCGCGACGCGGGCCTGCGGGTGGAACGGATCCGTCTTCCCCGGCCGCCCACGGTTTCGGCCGGTGACCGCATCCTGACCCTCGTCCGCGTCGACCCGCGGCGCTACGCCTTTCGCTTCCTCAGCGAAGGTCATGAGGGTCCCCGACGACCGCTGACGCAGTGGGTTCGCGATTTTGGTCTGACGGGAGGCATCAACGCCGGCATGTTCCTACCCGACGGCCGCAGCGTCGGCTTCCTGATGCACGAAGGCATCGTGCGAAGCCACAGGCACCCGAGCCGCTTTGAGGCCTTCCTCGGCTTCGGGCGCCCGGAACGTCCGGAAGAAATCGCCGTCGGTGGCCCCTCCTGCGGGCGCGGCCTCGGCTGGTTTCGGGAGCGGTACCGGTCGGTATTGCAGGCCCGACGCCTGTTGCTCAGCTGCGAGGGAGAGGCCCGACCTTGGCCCAATCGGCGGCGCTACAGCGTGGCAGCCTTCGGCGTCGACGAGCATGGGTGGGCCGTCCTCGTCCACTCGCGCACGCCGTATCGGATGAGCGTCTTCAGCGAGATGCTCGCATCGCTGCATCTCGGACTCCGTGGTTTGGCGTACATGGAAGGTGGACCCGAGGCATCGCTCGTCGTCGAAACCGAGACGGAGCGAGTGCACGAGGTCGGCAGTTGGGAAGACGGCTTCAACAGGAACGACGACAACCGGGCGTTCTGGGATCTTCCGAACATTGTCGGCTTCGCGCCGCGGGGCCACCGCTGAGCATGCCCGCACCGCTCGGCGAGTTGCTCTTCCTTTGCTTGGCCATTGCTCCCTTGGCTTTGCGGTTGCTCCTCGATGGTCCGGAACCGCGACGGGCGGCCCTACGGGGAAGGCGTCACTTGGGCTTGCGGGTGCGCGCCCGGTGCGGCTTGAGGAAGTGCTTCTCGAGCCGCTCGACCTCTTTCTTGCGCAACGGCCGCACCTGACCGGGCCGCAGCCCCTCGGTCGAGATCCCGGCGAAGCTCAGGCGCGCCAGGCGCATGACCCGATGCCCGGTGGCTTCGAGCATACGGTGGATCTGGCGGTTCTTGCCCTCGCGCAAGGTGATCCGCAGCCAGCTCTGAGCACCCTCGAGGCGGTCGACGACCACCTCGGCGGGCTGCGTTCGGTAACCGTCGTCGAGCACAACGCCGTTGCGCAGCCGGTCGAGGGCCTGCGCGTCGACGTTGCCCTGCACCTTGGCGATGTAGGTCTTGGGGACGCGGCTGCGGGGACGCAGCAACGCCTCGGTCAGTGCACCGTCGTTGGTGAGCAGCAGCACGCCGCTCGTGTGATAGTCCAGGCGCCCGACGGGGTGCACGGCCTCGGGAACCCGCGCGCAGAGCTCAGCGACCGTCGAGCGCCCCTGCGGATCGTCCAGGGTCGAGACCATCTTCCGCGGCTTGTGGGCCACGTAGTACGCGGGTTTCTCCGCCACCAGACGGCGACCGTCGACTTCGACCCTGTCGGCGTAGGGATCGACCTTGGTGCCCAGCTCGTCCACGACGCGGCCGTTGACGCGAACGCGGCCGGCACGGATGAGCTCCTCGGCTCGACGGCGCGAGGCCACCCCCGCCCGAGCGATCACCTTCTGCAGACGCTCACGCGCCACTCAGCCGCGCCTCTCAGGCATCCTCGCCTTCGCCGTCGCCCCCCCCTGCGGCCTCTTCGGCGGCCGCGGCTTCCTCGGCCTCTCGGCGGCGGCGCTCCTCGTCTTGCCGGCGCATCCATTCCGCGTCGCGGTCCCAGCGATCGACCCGGCCGTCCCCATCGAGGTCGACGCCGACGCGGATCACGCGGCCCGCCTCGTAGTACTCCCAGCGATTGGGTCGCCAGGTGTCCGCGGTGCTGCGGCCGGCGGTGTCTCGCTCGGCGCGCAGAGGCTGCCCGTCCTCGAAGAAGATCTTCGCGTCCACTCGACCATCACCGTCCGTGTCGAGCTCCTGCCGCACGATTCGTCCGCGCTCGAAGAACGTGATCTCATCCATCTGTCCGTCGAAGTCGCGGTCTGCCTCCTCACGGATCGGCCGCCCTTCGTCGCTGTAGAAACGCACGACGTCCTTGGTGCCGTCGCCGTTCAGGTCGGCCTCTCGGCAAATCAACACCAACCTGGACAGCCGGCCGCTGCCGATCGTCAAAAAGACCTTGCGCACATCGGGCCAATCGTCCCCCGACGTATCGTATTCGCTCACCTCGCGGTCCGGCGCGTCGGCATCGCAGCGGTTGTTCTGCTCGGGGCGCTCGTCGCCGCTCGTCTGAGCAGACCTCGCCGTGGCAGGGCGGCGAGCGCGCTCCTCGGCTTCGCTCGCGCAACCCAGCAGACTCAGCGCGAGCGCCAGTGCGATCGTCCCCCTCATTGGGCGCCCTCCTCTTCTTCGCCGTCGGTGACGTCGCTGGCGCCCGCCCAGGGGGCGTCCCCGCTCGCCTCGTCGCTCCCTCCGCTTTCGCTTGACTCACCCTCGGCCGACTCGGTCTGCGTATCCGCGTCGTTCGTGTCCGCGTCGTTCGTGTCCGCGTCGTTCGTGTCCGCGTCGTTCGTGTCCGCGTCGTTCGCGTCCGCGTCGTTCGTGTCCGCGTCGGCGCCACGCTCCTCGCCCTCGGGGATCACCTCGCAGCTCAGCCGCTCATCGGCCTGCCCAGCGGCCTCTTCGGGGATCTCTTCGCTCCGATCGGGACGCCCATCGCGATCCGTGTCGTAGCGGATCTCCCGCAGGCGGCCCGCCTCGAAGACCTCCCATTTCTCCGGCTCTCCGTCGTTGTTGTCGTCGTAACGTGCCTCGGTGATCAAACCACGCTCGTAAACCTCCCAGGTGTCCACGTCCCCGTCGTGCGTCCGGTCCCGCTCCGCCCGCACGACCCACCGATCCTGGCACCACATCCAGGTGTCGATGCGGTTGTCGAAGTTCGTGTCGAGCTCCTTGCGCGTGAGCCGCCCGCCCTCGTAGTAGGCGATCTGGTCGAGGCGTCCGTCGAAGTCGAAGTCGTGCTCCTCGCGCAGCGGGGTCTGCCCGTCCTGGTCGTAGAAACGGACCACGTCCGTGCGTCCGTCGAAGTTCATGTCGTACTCGGAGCAGGTGCGGCGCCCGTCCGCCATCACATGGCGGATGTCGGGCCGGCCGTCGTTGTTGACGTCGGTGGCCAGCACGTCCGAGCCATCACCGACGCACTGCTCTCGCACCGCCTCGTCCCCACGGCTGCCTTCGGGAACCTCGTTCTGCTCGCCGATGCCTGCGCCCTCGCGCGCGCCGCCGCAGGCCGCGGCCCCCAGCAGTCCAAGCACACCGAGAAAGGTGAGATATTTCGCCATCTTGTTCTGTCCTCCGCGGACCGGACGCCGAGCGGGTCGCAGCCCCTCCCACGCGGGCGCAGCATACTCAGGCCGCCAGGCCTGGGGCAACCCGGCGCGACGCGCGGCGGGCTTTGACCGTACACATGTTGTCATATACGCTCATCTCACTGCGCGGACGAGAGCCCATGGCACGGAAAAAGATATCGACAACGGTCTACATCACACCGGAGCAGAACGAGAAGCTGAAGCTCCTTCACGAGCGCACGAAGGTTCCCGTCGCGGTCTACATCCGCGAGGGAATCGACCTGGTGCTCGAGCGACACAAAGACCAGCTCCCGGGTCAGCTGACCCTCGACGGCACCGAAGTCGGCTGACTCGCCCCGCTGCGCCGCCGTGCTAGAGCAGTCGGCGGCCTGGCCCGCTC
>JALVDI010000689.1 GCA_027009115.1 Polyangiaceae bacterium
ACCCTGGACCAGGCGGTCGAGCGTCTGCGCGCCTCGGAGGCGGCGCGGGAGATCCTCGGGGAGCCCTTCGTCGACCACTATCTGCGCACCCGCGAATGGGAAGTGCGCGAGCACCGCAAGGCCGTGTCTTCCTGGGAGCTCGCCCGTTATTTCGAGGCGGTCTGACGATGCGTTCACCCTTCAAGATCAGTCGCCGGCTCTCGGAGCGCCCGCTGCGCCTGCCTCACCTCAGCCCTTACGTGCCTGCGCCGGACGATCCTGCGATCTTCTGGTTCAACAGCGAGCGCGACGACATCGTGCGCGAGGTCGCCGAGCGGGTGGCCGAGGCGCACTGCGGTAGTCGCGAGGCCATGGAGCTCGCCCTCAACGACGCGGCCTACCACGAGATCCGGAGGCTCGAGAAGCAGCGCGACGCCGAGGCCACCGAACGGCTCCCCTACTGGCGCGGGCTCTCGCGGCGCATCGCGCGGATGACCGACGAGGAGAAGCGCGAGGCGCTCCACGAGCTCACGTGCCGCTTGGCCCGGGACGTGGCAGGGAACTTCGATCCGCGGGTCTACAACATGGCCAAGCACCTCGTGCCACGGCTGCTCGCAGGCGTGATGCGTCCCTCCAGCCTCCCGGCGGAGTTGCTGCCTCGGCGGGGCGTCGATGGTTCGGTGCTCGATCGCCTGCTCCGCGTCGAAGGAGACACGAGGACTCTCAGCGCCCTCGAGAAAACCGGGACGCTGGTTTACGTTCCGACGCACTCGTCGAACCTCGACTCGATCGTGCTGGGGCGCGCCCTCGAAGTCGCCGGCCTCTCCCCGGTGATTTACGGGGCCGGCAAGAACCTCTTTACGAACCCCATCGTTAGCTTCTTCATGCACAACCTCGGGGCCTACCGCGTCGATCGACGGGTGCGGGCGCGCCTCTACAAGGAGGTGCTCAAGGTATACTCGCAAGTGATGATCGAGCGGGGATACCACTCGCTGTTCTTCCCCGGTGGGACCCGCAGCCGCAGCAACCTCATCGAGACGCATCTCAAGCTCGGCCTGGCGGGATCCGCGGTCAACGCCTTCTCGAACAACCGCGTGCACGGCGTGCTCCGCAACGTCTACTTCGTCCCGACGACGATCAACTACGAGCTGGTGCTGGAGGCCGAGACGCTCATCGAGGATTGGCTTCGGGCCGCGGGGCAGGCGCGCTACATCATCGACGACGACGAGTTCTCGCGGGTCGAGAGGTGGGTGGCGTTTTTCCGCAAGGTGGTCAACCTGGAAGCGCCGTGCGTCATCCGCTTTGGGGGTCCCATCGACTGCTTTGGAAACCCCGTCGACGACTCCGGGCGCTCCACCGGTCCTGCGGGTCTCCCCGTCGACCCGGGCACCTACGTCTTGCGGCGGGGCAAGCCCGTCGTCGATCGGACCCGGGATGCCGCCTACACCCGGGACCTCGGTGAGGTGCTCGTGCGCCGCTACCGCGAGGAGACGGTCATCATGGCCACGGCGATCGTCGCGCACGTGCTCTACCGTCGTCTCGTCGCGCGGACGCCCGGCATGGACCTCTTCGCGCGGCTTCGATTGCGGGGTGAGGTTGCCCTCGGCCGTGACGAGGTGGTCCGCGAGGTAGGGACGCTGCGCGATCGTCTGGTGGCGCTTCAGGCCGAAGGGCGTGTGCGGGTTTACGAAGACCTGGTCGAGGCCGATCCGGAGGCGATCGTGGATCGCGCGCTGACGGTGTGGAGCGGTTACCACACGAAGGTGGCCGCCAAGGACCTCGGTCCCGAGATCACCGCGGAGGATCCGACCTTGCTGCTCTACTACCAGAATCGTCTGGTGCCCTTCGCGCTCGAGCTTTGCGATGAGTCCGACTTGCCGGCTGCCCGTGAAATCGCAGCGATCGGGAGGAAGCTGTGAGCCTCCCTCCGGTTGCAGTCGTGGGCGCGGGAGGCTTCGGGCGGGCGATCGCGCAGGCCGCGGCGCGCTGCGGGCGAGACGTGATTCTGTGGAGCCGTTCGGAGCGAAGCTCGGAGGAAGCGCGGGTTCGCCGCACGTCGGCGCTGGCCGAGGTGGCCGCGGCGGAGCTGGCCTTCGTCGCCGTGCCGTCCCCTTTCGTCGCTTCCGTCGCTGACGAGCTCGCGCCTCACCTCGACGGGCGGCATTACCTCGTGCATGTCAGTCGGGGCCTCATCGGCGAGGAGCTCGCACCCATCAGTCGCGTGCTTCGGGAGCGCACGCCGGCGCATCGGGTTGGCGCGTTGGCGGGTCCGCTTGCCGTTGACGCTTTGCGCGAGGGATCCCCCAGCGGGGCGATCGTCGGCACCCGATTCCCCGAGGTCGCCGACGCCGTTCGTGAGGCGATCGGATCGCCGGCGCTGCGTATCTACGACACCGACGACGTGGTCGGAGTCGAGGTCGCTTCGGCCATGGTTGGCTTGCTGGCTCTGACCGCCGGTTACGCTCAGGCGATGGAGGTCAACGGAACGACCCTCGCGGTGTTCTTGACCCGGGCGCTTGCGGAGGCTGCCCGTATCGCTCCCACCTTGGGCGCCGACCCGCAGACCCTCTTCGGCCTCGCGGGGATGGGGGACCTGATGGCCGTTCTCGCCGGCGGCGATCGCCCTGAGGTGCGGCTGGGCCGAGCGCTCGCCGGCGGTGCCCCTCTGGCGGCGGCCGGGGCTGAAGCCGGCGCGCACATCGAGGGGGTCTCGATCGCCCAGAGGCTTGCGGAACACGCCCGGCGCATGGATCTGGAGGCCCCGATCACCCAGGCGATCGTCGGGGTCTTGGAGGGGCGTTCGGCCCAGGAGGCGCTCGACGCCCTCATGGCGCGCGAAGTGGGTTCGGAGTAAGGGACAAGTCGATGTCAGAGAGCGATCAAGAAGTCGTCGCCTGGAGCTTCCCGACCCGGATCCTCTACGGGATCGGGAGCGCCACCCGCGTTGCCGGCGAGATGCAGAAGCTCCGCGCCAAGAGGGCCTTCGTGGTCACCGACACGGGGGTCGTGACCGCCGGTCTCATCGAGCCGATCGTTGAGGCGCTGAGCGCGGCGGGTCTCGAGTCGACGGTCTTCGAGGGGGTGTCGTCCAACCCCTTGGAGACGGAAGTCCTGGCCGCCAAGGACGCCTACCAGCAGGCGGGGTGCGACCTCGTGCTCGCCGTGGGGGGCGGCAGCCCTCTGGATGTTGGCAAGCTCGTTCGGCTTGCGACCACCCATCCGCTCCCGCTGGCTCAGTACGATGACGCGATCGGTGGCGGGGAGCGCGTCGTCAACCCTTTGCCGCCGATGATCGCCGTCCCGACGACGGCGGGCACCGGCAGCGAGGTCGGGCGAAGCGGCGTCGTGACGATCCAGGCGACCAACAAGAAGACCGTCATCTTTGCGCCCTCCCTCATGCCGACTGTGGCGATCCTCGATCCGCAGTTGACGGTTACGCTGCCGCCGCGGGCCACGGCGGCCACCGGCATGGACGCGCTCACGCACTGCGTCGAGGCTTACTGCGCCCTGGGCGACCACCCGATGGCCGACGCGATCGCCCTCAAGGGTATCTCCTTCGTCGCCCGAAACCTCGAGACGGCCGTGCACGACGGCAAGGATCTTCAGGCGCGGGGGGCGATGCTCAAGGCGGCCATGATGGGCGCCGTGGCGTTTCAGAAGGGGCTGGGGGCTTGCCATGCGCTCGCCCACCCCCTCGGCGCCGAATACGGTCTGCACCACGGGCTGGCCAACGCGCTCTGCCTTCCGGCGGTGCTCGACTTCAACCGCAGCACGATCCCCGGTAAGATCGCGCGAGTTGCCAAGCTCCTCGGCGCGCGTGGGCAGGACGAAGAGACCCTGGCGTTCGAGTGCGCGGGCGCCGTGCGGATGCTCCGCAAGAAGGTCGGGCTGGCGGACGGTCTCGGGGCCGAAGGGGTGCCGGAGGAGGGACTCGAGAAGCTGGCCAAGCTCGCCTACGAGGACGCCAGCCACCGTTCGAACCCGCGGCCATGCACTGTCGACGACCTGCTCTGTCTCTACAAAGCGTCGTATTGAGCGGCAGCGATTCGCGGTTCGGGGGCGGACATTGGAAGTGTTCCAGAAGAGGGCCGCTCAGGAGCCGCTCATTCCGCCTGAGGCTTCCTGCCTCCGAAGAGCCGAGGGTTGAGCCCCGCCGCTTTCTATGACGCTGCCCGCCTCGATGGCAGGCTGCTCCCGTGCTTCCCAAGCTCCGTTTCCTGTTCATGGCATCCCAGCGCTCTCGTGAGTGCTCTGTGGCGCTCACGCGGCGCTTTCTCGGGAGCGCTTCGCGATGAGCTGGGCGACGATCCTTCGCGACGTGCGGGATATTCTCAAGATCGAGCTCTTCGAGATCGCCGGGACGAGCATCACGCTCGCGACGGCCCTCACCGCCGTCGCGATCGTCGTCTTCACGAACTTCTTTTCCCGGCTCATCCGCAAAGGGGTCGAGCGCGCGTTCATGCGCCGCGGGGTCGAGGATCCCGGCACGCGGGCGGTCGTTCTCAAGCTGATCCACTACGCGGTGATGCTCATCGGCATCACGAGCGCCATCCAGACCCTCGGCATCGACCTCGGTGCTTTGTTTGCGGCGGGTGCGGTCTTTGCTGTCGGCGTCGGCTTCGCGATGCAGACGGTGATGCAGAACTTCGTGAGCGGTCTGATCCTGATGGTCGAGCGGGCGATCACGCCGGGCGACGTGATCGACGTGGACGGGACGATGCTGCGCGTGAAGCGGATGGGCATACGCTCGACCGTCGCGGTGACCCTGGACGGAGAAGACATCCTGCTGCCCAACTCAAACCTGGTGCAGAACCGGGTCAAGAACCTCACCCTCGATACCCCGGACGTGCGCGTCACGGTCAGCGTCGGCGTCGCCTACGAGAGCGACTTGACGGTCGTGCAGGCGACCCTCGAGGAGGTCGCCCGTCGACACCACGACGCCCGCTCGCGCAACGCCCCCTTCGTGTTCCTCAGTGATTTTGGCGACAGTGCCGTCGTCTTCGATCTCACGGTCTGGACTACGGACGTCTGGAGCACGCCGCGGCTGCGCTCCGCGATCCGCCACGAGCTGTGGGCTGCGTTCAAAGAGGAGGGCATCGTCATTGCTTTCCCCCAGCTCGACGTCCACTTCGACAAGGGCGTGCGCCTCGCGAGCTGAGCAGTCGGGGCGCGCCCCCGTCGTGAGGGAGGGACGCCATCGGGGCCGAGATGGCTGGTGAGGGGTCCCGGGGGTGGCGGCGAGGGCAACGGCTCTCCGAAGAGGCGAGCGTGCGCGATCTCGAGCGCGACGGGGTCCGGGCTGTCCGTGCGCGGTGTTGACCGGCGGGTTCTCAGGCCGCATAGGCCATGGAGTGCTTCGTCGGTTCGCGTTGTGGCTCATTCGTCTTTACTGGTGGACCCTCTCGCCCCTGCTGGGGAGCGTGTGCCGTTACGAACCCTCCTGTTCGCGCTACACCGCGGCTTGCATCGAGCGTTTCGGCTTCTTCAAGGGGAGCTGGCTCGGGCTGCGGCGGATCAGCCGCTGTCACCCGTGGGCCGCCGGTGGCTACGACCCGCCGCCAGAGCTGTCTCCCGGGCGCACAGATGGCGATCGAGAGGGATGCCGCCACGGGCCGCACGCGCGCTGAGCTCCGGACCTGTCGGAAGTCGGTCGCGGAGGCGGGACGCCGCGGTCTGAGGCCGAGGCGCCTGCTTTCTCTGCGGCGCGCAGCTCGATGAAACCGCGGAGTTCGGCGTCGGTCGCGGGCAGTCCCTCCAATCGGCGGCAGCTTGCTTCTTGCCAGCCCGACTCGGTACAAGGGGGCAGGGTAAGGAGGAAAAATGAAACTATTGAAAGACGTGTTCGAGAAAAACGCAGAATGGGCCGAGTCGGTTCTGCAGGAGGACCCACACTTCTTCGAGCGCCTTTCGCAGCAGCAGACCCCCGAGTATCTCTACATCGGGTGTGCCGACAGCCGCGTTCCGGCGAACACGGTCATGGGTCTGGAGCCGGGGCAGGTGTTCGTGCACCGGAACGTGGCGAACCTCGTGGTGCACAGCGACCTCAACGTGCTCTCGGTGCTCCAGTACGCCGTCGAGGTGCTGCGGGTCAAGCACGTGATCATCTGCGGCCACTATGGATGCGGAGGTGTGACGGCTGCGATGACGAACGACGAGCACGGCCTCATCGACAACTGGTTGCGCGCTATCAAGGACGTGTATCAGCGCCACCAGGATCGCGTCGACGCGATGGAGACCCCCCAGGAGCGGGTCGACCTCATGTGCGAGCTCAACATCGCTGCGCAAGTGCTGAACGTGACGCACACGACGATCGTCCAGGACGCCTGGAAGCGTGGCCAGGAGCTCGCGGTCCACGGATGGATCTACAGCCTCAAGAATGGGCGCCTCAAGGATCTGGATCTCTGTATCTCCAGTCAGGAGCAGATCGCGCCGATCTACCGGATCCGTCCGGGCGGG
>JALVDI010000690.1 GCA_027009115.1 Polyangiaceae bacterium
AGGCCTCCTCCCAGACGTCGAGCGACCCGCTCATGGCGCGGAGGGGAGCATGCGCCAGAAGCCAAGGCAAGGTTCAGCCACCGCAGTGGTGGGCTGCGGCTTCCGGTCCCGGGGGGGTCGTGCTCGTGAGCCGGTCGTCGAGAAAACCCGGGGGCAAGGAGACCTTCTGGGTGCCCGCGCTCTTTCCTCGCTGCACGCGCATCGCCGACGGTGGAAAGGGCTCGGTGGGGTCGTGCCGCGCCAAGAGCTCCTCGAGCTGCGCGAGTGCCGTGACGCGCATCAAGGCCTGCCGCATCTTGGCGCTGCCGCGGAAGCCCTTCGTGTACCAGCTCGCGTGACGGCGAAACGCGCGCATCGCCGGCGCCTCGCCCATCCAGGCCGCCAGCGCCCGCGCGTGCTCGAGCATCACCGCCACCACCTCCCCGAAGCACGGCGGGTTGGACGGCTCGCGCCCCTCGAACACGTCTGCGAGGTCGCGAAACAGCCAGGGGCGCCCGAGACAGCCGCGGCCCACGACCACTCCATCGCAGCCGGTCTGGCGCATCATCCGCAGCGCGTCCCAGGCCTCCCAGATGTCCCCGTTACCGAGCACGGGGATCGAACGCACGATCTGCTTGAGCCGGGCGATGGCCTCCCAGCGCGCCTCCCCGTCGTAGAGCTGAGCCGCCGTACGCGCATGAAGGGCGACCGCCGCGCACCCCTCCCCCTCGCCGATGCGGCCGGCGTCTTCGTAGGTCAGCAGCTCCTCGTCGATGCCCATCCGGAACTTGATCGTGACGGGCACCTCGCCGGCGTTGCGCACCGCCGCCCGCACGATGGAGGCGAGAAGACGCGGCCGCGCCGGGATCGCGGAGCCTCCCCCCTTGCTGGTGACCTTCCGCACGGGGCAGCCGAAGTTCATGTCGATGTGGTCGACGCGCCCTTCGCCCACCAGGCGCTTGACGGCTTCGCCGACGAAGTACGGGTCGACGCCGTAGAGTTGGAGGCTGCGTGGCGACTCCTCGGGGCCGAAATCGGCGAGCTTGAGCGTCTTGGCCCGCCCCTCCACGAGCGGCCGCGCGGTGATCATCTCACTGACGTACAAACCCGCCCCGAAGCGGCGGCAAAGGGTCCGAAAGGGCCAATTCGTGACGCCGGCCATCGGCGCGAGGACGACCGGCGGCCAGACTCGGAGGGGCCCCACCTGAAGCGGTGCGAACTCGTTCCGTCGTGCCACCGGCACGTCCCGGTTCATCGGGCCCTTGTAGATCGCGTCCACGGCCTGCTCGGTATGACCAGGCCCCGACGCGGCGGCAAGCCTTCAGCCCTTGCCCGCCCGCTTCCAGACATCCGGCGCGAGCGGCGGAGGCGGCAACGGCGGGTGCGACCGCTGCCCGTGACGCACCTCGCCCACGACGTAGACGCCCGAGTTCGGGCCGGCGCCCGGCGCTTGACGGTCGTCGTCCCGAAGGTTGCGGCGACCCACCGGCGGTCGCCGGCGAGCCAAGGGTACGGGGGGCGGCGGCGAGGTGACGGACACGTGGAACTCTCCGATGATAAGGTCGATCTGTTCGGGCGAGGTGAGCTGAACGCGCACGCGGTCGGCGAGCTCCTCGAGGGTTCGGCTCCGATGCACCGCAGGCAGCCTCCCGTGATGCGCGTCGACGCGCTCGAGGAGTCGTGAGGCCGCCCGCCAAGGGGTGCGTCCCGACGCGAGGGCGTCATCGGTCTCCAGAAGGCGCCGCGCGAGCGCCTTGCTTCGTCGTCGATCGAGGCTCGGAATGCGGCGGGTCATGGCTCCCCCTGATCATCGGGCGCGGAGCCCCTGGGCTTGAGAGACTCGTCACCCCGACGAGCGAGTAGGCTGGCGCTCATGCGACCGCGACCGATGGCCTGGGTGCTCCTCGTCCTGGCGTTCGCCTGCACGTCCCAGGACACGCCTTCGGCAGCCCACCGCTCCGAGGCAAACGCTCCCGCGAGAGCCGCGCCGAGCGAAACCACCGCCCCGCGCACAGAAGCGGAGCCCGCGGGCGGCAGCGCCCCCACACGGCTCGCCACGGTGACCCACGTCACCGACGGGGACACGATCCGGGTTCTCATCGACGGGCGACGAGAGCGGGTCCGCTACATCGGGATCGACACGCCGGAGACGCGCCACAGTCGACGCGGACCCCAGCCGTTTGCGGACGAAGCCACCGAGGCGAACCGGCGACTCGTCGCGGGACGACAGGTGCGACTCGTCCTCGACGCCAGTGAGCGCGACCGCTACGGGCGCCTCCTCGCCTACGTCTACCTACGAGACGGAACCTTCGTGAACGCTCGCCTCGTCGAGGAAGGGTTCGCGCGCGTCCTGACCGTGCCGCCGAACGTGCGCCACGCCGCCCTGTTCCGTAAGCTCGAAGCCCGCGCGCGGCGCTCGGGGCGCGGCCTGTGGGCCCTCACGCCGACTCGATGACCACCGCGCCATCCTCGCCTCGGAGTCGCACCCTCCCGCCCGGGGTGATCTCCCCGGCGAGGATGCGCGCCGCCAAAGGCGACTCCACGCAACGCCCGATCACTCGCCGCATGGGCCGCGCGCCAAACGCCGGGTCGTAGCCACCGGCCGCGATAAGGGCGTCGATGGCGCTCTCCTCGACCTGCAGCTCGATCTGCGACTGGGTCGCGAGGGAGGAGGCGACCGAGCGCAGCATGCGACGAGCGATCTCCGCAACCTCGCTACGCGCGAGTGGACCGAAGTAGAGAGGTTCGTCGATTCGGTTCCACAGCTCCGGAGGCAACGCCCGCCGCGCGGCCTCGAGGACCCGGTCGGCGAGCCTCTGCTCCGCCTCGTTCCCGAAACCTACTCGCCGGCGCGCTCCAACATCCGCCCCGAGGTTCGAGGTCATGACGAGGATGGTGTTGGTGAAGTCCACCGTCCGTCCCTTGCCGTCGGTCATGCGGCCCTCGTCGAGGAGCGGCAGCAGCGAAAGCAAGACCTCCGGGTGCGCCTTCTCGATCTCGTCGAGGAGCACGAGCTGGTAGGGACGGCGCCGCACCGCCTCCGTGAGCTGGCCGCCCTCGCCATGACCCACATAGCCGGGCGGTGCGCCGAGCATCCGCGCGACGGTGTGCGACTCGCCCATCTCCGACATGTCGATGCGGGTCATCGGTGATCCGAAGAAGACATCGCTGATCGCCTTCGCCGTCTCCGTCTTGCCGACGCCCGTGGGACCCAAGAACAGAAAGGTGCCGAGGGGCCGACGACCTCGGAACCCCGCCGCCCCCTTGCGGAGCGCATCGCTGATCGTGGCGAGGAGCTCGCGGTGACCGACGACCCGCTCGCCGAGGAGCTTCTCCAGCTTCAGCAGGCGCTCCCCGTCGCGCATCAACAGGCGATCGACAGGCACCCGCGCCTGCTCGGCGACCACATCGGCGACGGCGGCTCGATCGACCACCTCGCCACCTTTGCGACGCACGCGAGCGGCTGCCAGGTCGAGGACGCCGATCGCCTTGTCGGGTAGATGCCGCTCGGGGAGGAAGCGCACGGAGAACTCCACCGCCGCCCGGCCGGCGTCGTCGCTGTAGGTGACGCCGTGGTGGGCCTCGTAGCGGGGCAAGACCCCGTCGAGGATCCGCACCGCGTCGTCGACGCTCGGCTCTCCGACATGGATCGGGGAGAAGCGACGCGCGAGGGCCGCGTCCCGCTCGAAGCAGCGAGCGAACTCGGCCTCGGTGGTGGCGCCGATGCAGGGTAGCTCGCCCCGCGCCAGCGCCGACTTCAGCTCGTGGGCGAGGTCATCGGGGCCTCCACCGCTCTCGTTCCCCGAAACGACAGCGTGGATCTCGTCGATGAAAAGCACGACCCGACCGTTCGATTGAAGGACCTCCTCCCGAAGCCGCCGCAGCTTCTCCGAGAGCGCCCCCCGCACGCCCGTGCCCGAAACGAGGCCACCGGCGGAGACTTCGAGCACCACGCGCCCTTCAAGACCTCGGACGCCGGCAGCGAGCCGCTGCGCGAGCCCTTCGACGATCGCCGTCTTGCCCACGCCCGGCGGCCCGACGAGCAGCGGGTTGTTCGATCGGCGGCGTCCGAGGATGTCGAGCAGCAGGTCGATCTCGCGATCGCGGCCGATGACGGGATCGAAGGCGCCGTCGTGGGCAAGGGCCGTGAGGTTGCGGGCGAGGGAGCTCAGCACCGGGAACGCGATCGGATCGAGGTCGAAGGGACCGAGGGGGAGCACCCCCGGTACGTCCGCGGGAGCGGCCGGGGGCTCGCTTCGTTTGCTCGGATCGCGACGGGCCGAAGGCCTCACGCTCGCGGACTTCCGGCGGGGCGGCGTGGGCTTGCGCTTGGCCCGGCGGCCCAGCGGGGGCGCCCCCTCGGCGCTCGGCGGCGTCCGGGGACTCGGCTCGCGACGCGGGTCGTTGCCGAGCCCCGACTCCGTTGGAACGCGCAACTCT
Organism: Polyangiaceae bacterium; assembly: GCA_027009115.1. Classification (GTDB taxonomy): domain Bacteria; phylum Myxococcota_A; class Polyangia; order Polyangiales; family Houyiibacteriaceae; genus JALVDI01. The sequence goes on from JALVDI010000690.1 coordinate 4,420, forward strand.
CCGCGCCCGGCGGTGATGGGCTCGTCCCGCACCTGCAAGCGCTGGAGGATCGAGCTCTGCATCGCCCCGGGACCCATCCCCATGTGGCGGAGGCTCCGGTGCGCAGCAGAACGGGCGTCACGAGTGATCGCCAAGAGCAGATGCAGCCCCTCGGGCCGCTCGTGACCGAACGTCGAGGCGAGACGCACGCTGCTCTCGAGCGTGCGTTCGAGGGTGCTGGAGGCCTCTTGGTCGACCACCTTGATGGCGCTCAGCAGATCGCTCTCGCGGACGCCCGCCTCGGAGAGCAGGGCCGCAGCGTCCCCCCCACGCTGGAGCATCACGAGCAAGAGGTGCGCGGTGCTCGGCCGCTGTCCCCGCTTCTGCGCCGCGCGCTTGGCCTGCGCCACGATCCCCTTGATGCCGCTCTCCATTCGCACTCTGCCTCCTCGCGTACCCCGGAGGGACCCTTCGACACCTACCGGTGCGGGCGTACGCCACCAAATTTTCGGCCCGGAGCACGAGACGGGAGCAGAAAAAGCCAAGGATGGCACGGACCGCAGACGGTGAATGAAGCCTCCAACGCGCTCGTCGGAGCGCGGAGGCTGACGCAGGGTGCGAGCTCTGATACGTTGGCCGGACCTCCAAACCAGTGAGACAACGATGGGTGTGAAGATTCGCGAGAACGGTCGGCGCTGGCTGGCTCGGGTGATGGTCGTGGGCGCAGGCGCGCTGGCGCTGCTGACGGCGCTCCCCCTCCTGGAGGGCTCGGCTCAGGCCCAGCGCCTCCGAGCGCAGGTCTATCTCACGCAAGCGCGCATACCGCGAAACCTCACGGAGCGCGGCCTCATCGCCTTCGCCCGGCGCCACCGTGCCCGCCGGCTGCGCGAGACCACCGACCGCCCGATCCCGGAGCGCCAGTGGCGAGCAAACATGGTCACGGCCTTCAACCGACCGCCTGGCGACCTCGAGTTCCAGGTGCTCTTCTACGACCTCGAAGGAGGCGGTCGCCGCTTCGTGGGCCCGCCCATGAGCACCTTCGTCAACAACCGCAACGAGAAGACCTTCGTGCAGCGCATTCGCCTGGAGCGCCCTCACTTCAAGCCGAACTCACGCATGGAATTGGTCGTCGTCGTCCGCCGCCAGGAGGTGGGTCGCCAGCGCTTCGAGCTTGTGGGAGAGCGCGTTCAGCACACCGGCGAAGTCTCCTTCAGCGACGACGAAACCTGACCTTGAAGGTCCAGGACGCCATCGAGCAAGGCCGCGCCGGGAAACTCCAGCCAGCCTACCTGCTCGTCGGAAGCGAGACGCTCCTCATCGAGCGGGCCGTCTCGACGCTGCGGCAGGCCACCGTCGGAGACGCGGGCGTCCCGGGCTTCAACGAAGACCTCTTCCATGGCGCCAAGGGTCTGGACGGCAACGCGGTGCTGTCCGCCCTCCAGACCCTCCCGATGATGGCCGACCGCCGGTTCGTGCTCGTGCGGCATGTCGATCAGGCGAGCGCCGACGCCCAAGGACAGATCGCCGCATACCTCGCCAAGTCCAACCCCTCGACGGTCCTCGTCATGACCGCCGCAAAGGTCGCCGGGAACACCAAGCTCGGCCGGGCCGCCAAGAAACACAAGGCGCGCTACGAGGCCAACCCCCCGAAGGGTGCCGCGCTTCGACAGTTCGCCCTCGCCGAAGCGAAGGCTCGCGGCCACACTCTGACGCCGCGGGCGGCCGCCGCGCTCCTGGACGCTTTGGGCGACGACCTGAGCGCGATCGACGACGCCCTCGAGCGCCTCTCCCTCTTCGTCGGCGCCGGCCAGCGCATCGACGTCGACGCCGTCGAGGCCTGCGTGCTCCGCGTGCGGGCGGACACGATCTGGGCTCTGGTCGACGCCGTGTCGATGCGGGACGCCGCCGGCGCGAGCGCCGCCGCCTCGTCTCTGCTCGCCGACCGGGAGCCGCCGCTGCGGATCCTGGCCATGCTCGGCCGCCAGATCCGCATGGTCGCCAAGATGCGCGACGCCCTCGCCCGGGG
>JALVDI010000691.1 GCA_027009115.1 Polyangiaceae bacterium
GAGGACCTCGCTGCGTTCGAGGTTCCAGCGCAAACGATCGTGGGCGGACTCTTCGATGTTCTCAAGGAGGTTGAGGCGCGAGAGCACGTCGTCCGGCAAGGGCGGAGGCTCGTTCTCGACGACGCCGTAGCCCTGGCGCTTGCAGATGACGTCGGCGAGCACGATGACGTCGATCGTCGCGTTCAGGTGCTTGGGGACATGCCGGCGCTTCTCCGGGGCGAGCTCGTGGTGGTGTGCGATGGCTGCGCGTAGTCCCACGGGGAACCGCCAACGGGAGGCAAGTCGATCGCCGATCTTCGGATGGAGGTCGTCTTCGTCCGGATCCTTGTCGACGATCTCCGGGGCGAGCTGGAGGATGGCGAGGCGGCCGAGATCGTGAAGGAGCCCCGCGGTGAAGCACTCGGCGGGGGTGGGGTGGCCGATGATCTGCGCGATGGCTTCCGCGGCTCCCGCGACGGCCAGGCTGTGGCGGAACAGGGCGTGGCTGAACTTCGAGCGCGAGTCCTTGAACGCTTCGAAGACGCTCACGGTGAGCACGAGCTCGTGGATGGTGCTGAAACCGAGGAACGAGATCGCGCGGGTGACGTCGGAGACGCCGCCCGGGATCCCGTAGTAGGGGGAGTTGACGATCTTCAGGACCTTGGCGCTCAGCGCCGGGTCGCCCTTCATGACCTCGGCGATCGCTCGGGCGTCGTGCCTCGGATCGTGGACCATCTCCGCGACCTGGTGGGCCACCACGGGGACCGAGGGCAACGAGTCGAGCCGGTCGACCAGACGACGGAGGGGCTTGTCGTCTTTCTTGCCGTGCTCAGCGGGCGTCCATACCGGCGGCATCGCTTCCTCCTGCGTCGATCGGTGCCATGGCGTCGCTTGCCGCAGCGTCGATTCCGGCGTCGGCCCCCGTGTCCGGTGGAGCGTCTGCAGCGTCCATGGCGGCGTCAACGCTCGCCGCGTCCATGGCGGCGTCGCCGCTGTCCATGGCGGCGTCAACGCTCGCCGCGTCCATGGCGGCGTCAACGCTCGCCGCGTCCAGCGACCCGTCCCCGGCGCCGCCGTCCAGACCGCCCCCATCTCCGCCCCCGTCGCGGACTGCGGCGTCCGAGTCCGCGTCTCCTCCGGCGTCGCTCACGGGCATCATGCAGGCCCCCCCCAGGCAGATCAGCGCCCCGGCGCAGTCGCTGTTGCGCACGCACGCCTCGTCGCAGCCGGCGAGCGAGAGCAGCGCCGTCGCGACGGAAAGGGAGAGCGCTCGATGCCAGGCGCCGCGTCGCCGGGACGGGCCGACGAGGGCGCCTCCACGAGGGGTCATAGCCGCACCTCCAAACCCACGCTGAGGTCCAGATCGACCACGGCCGTGTTCGAGGGGAGATCGCTGCCCCAGAAGAACACGTCGAGGCGTATGCTCGTGCCGAGGGCGAAGCGCTCCCCGAGAGGGATCGCGAGAGCGGCGCCGGCTTCGGCTCCCAGCAGCGAGAAGGGGGCGAAGAAGAAGGGCACCCCGACGAAGAGCCGCACTTCGCTCGCGCCGAGGTGTCGCATGAGCGCGGCGCGGGGGACGATTCCCACGCTCACGCGACCGTCGACCTCAACCCGCAGCGCGGCCCCAAGCACCGGGTCCGGCGCGGCGTCGACCCAGGTTCGAGCTTCCGCCTCGAGGAAGATGGGCGTGCGGCGAAGGGTGAGGTTGGCGTTCGTGCGCTCACCGCTCGGGCCGGTGCCCATGGAGAGACCGGAACCGACATGGAGGCCGGTCACCATCCGCCGGGTCTGCGCGCGGCCCAGCCTCGGAACCAGGGCGATCGCCCCCAGGACGGCGGTCACGAGGAGCGCTCCCCGCCGCCTCATCGCGGGTCCTCGACGCTCGACAGGGGGAAGACGTAGCTCCTGGGGCGCCGGGGGGCGGCGGAGGCCTCCACCGGCAGGAGCTCGACGCGGGCGACGACGGTGTCGGCCCGGGTCGTCACCTCGAGGGTGCCGCCCGCTTGTTCGACGAGCACCCGGGCAGGCCACACGTCCTCGCCGGGTGCGTGGAGGCCGTCTCCTTGGGCCTGAAGCTCGAACACGGGTGTGCCTCCGTCGCGGATGGCGCGACCGGTGAGGCGCCGAGGCGACTCGAGGCTGGCCACGAGCAGGTCGGCGACGATACGGAGCGCCTCCAGACAGGCGCGGCGGTCGAGTCGGAAGGGGCCGAGGGAGCGACAGGAGGACACGACCTGCAGCCCCGTGCCGCGCCAGTCGTCTCGGAGGCCGCTCAGCGTACGCGCGAGGACGAGCCCCGGCTCCTCCAAGAGCAGCAGGCGCGTGCGCGGGCGGTCGAGGGCGGCGCTTACGCGGCTCCAGCGCTCTGTCTCGCGCTCCGTTCGGACGACCTTCTCGAGGACGTAGCCGTCGAGGGGTTGACGGCGCAGTGTCGCCAGCTCCGAGTTGGCTCGCTGGAGCCTCTCCTCGCAGCGCTGGGCCAGGCGCTCGGTGTTCGGGTCGTTCCGCTCGTCGTTCCGCATTGCGTGGGATCGTTCGAGCAACGGCCATGCCACTCAGGCGATGCGCTCGAGGGCCGCCTGCATCGTCTCGACGACCCGACGGTAGCCTTCGGCTCCTCGACGCCCCTGGCGCGCCCGGCTGCCCTCGGAAAGAAGTGTTTCCTGCCAGCGTTGCGTCTGGGCGGCGAGTGCCTCGTCTCGCCGGCGCACTCCCTCGAGGGTTCCGCGGACGGCGTCGGCCTCCTTTGGGGCCAGCCCGGCGAGGTCGAAGGACGCGAGTCGATCGAGGAGTCTTTGACGCTCCGTCAGCATCTCGACGACTTGGACCGGCGACGCGGTGGCGGGGTCGACCCAGCAACTGTCGAGGCGAGCCAGCAGCGCGTGGAGATCGGAAGGGCTGTCCGAGGGCATGAGCGGGCTCTCTGCAGGGAACGGACCAGGGGGCGGGCCGTCAGCCCGTGGCATCCGCGACTTGAGCCCAGGCATCTCGGAGTGTCTGGAGCACCTTCGCGGCTTCTTGGGCCGCTTGGGCGTCCCAGCGGGCGTTGGCCTCCGTGATGCGAAGCAGACAGAAATCGTAGAGCCCGTAGAGCTGCTCGCAGAGCTCCGGCGCGTGCCGCTCGTCGAGGCTCGCCTGCAGCTCGCTCACGATGCGATGAGCCTTGCCGAGGGCAACGCCCTTGGCCTTCGGGTCGCGGTCGGCGATGCCCTGAAGCCCCCCCTGAAGGTACTTGAGGGCTCCGTCGTAGAGCTGGACGAGCACGCGAGCCGGTGAGGCGGTGACGGTCTTGGTGGCACGGTATCGGGCGACGGCAAACGACATCGGCTTCCTCGTTCAGAGCCCTCCGCCAATGGCGGGGAGCGCGGACAACATCGAGAGCATCTGCTGCTGCTGAGCCTGGAGCCCGCTGACGACGAGCTCGAGGTTCGTGAACTTGTTGCGGAGGTTCTCCTCGTACTTGTCGAGGCGCATCTCCATGCTCTCGATCGTGACGTCGAGGTCGTCCACCTGGTCGGCCATCGAGTCGATGCGATCGGAGAGCAGACCATCGGAGCCGATGTAGGCGTCGACCGTGGTGCTCATCCGTTCGATGAATCCGGTCACGCCGGCGTCGGCGTCCCCGGCAAGAAAGGCGACCACCGCGTCCGGGTCCGAGGCCAGCGCGTCCTTGAACTCGGCCTCATCGACCTCGAGGGTCCCGTCGTTGTTCAGGCGCACCCCGATCGCGGAGAGGCGATCGTAGGCGCCCGTCAGCCCCGAGATCGGGTTGACGACGCTCTGTCCGAGCTTGCTCTGGAGCCCTCGGAGCATCGAGTCGCCGGAGAGCGAGTCGCCCACCCGCGCCTCTCCAGCGAAGAAGAACTCCGAGTTGATGCCGCGGACGACATCGTTGAAGGCATCGGCGAAAGCTTGGATCTTCTCGACGCTTGCGTCCGAGTCACGGTCCACCTTGACGGTCGTGGGCGTGCCGGAGGTCGGCGTCAGCAGATCGAGGGTCACCCCGGGGATGGCGTCCGCGACCTGATTCGTCGGGCGGGTCATCGCCAACCCATCGACGGTGAACTCGGCGTCGCTTGCTGCAACGACCTCGTTGGCGGGATCGTCGAGCCCCAGGGAGGTCCCCGTTTCGGTGAAGGTGATGGCGTTGGTTGCTCCCGAGTCCTCGCCGGCGACCTGGAGCCGGTAGTTCGTGCCGTCGAAGATGACGGCGGCGCTCACGCGGGCGCCGGAGGCGTTGATCTTGTCGGCGACGGCCTCGAGGGAGTCGCTCGCGTCCACCGCGATGTCGACGGCGGCGTCGGTGCCTACCTGGATCGACACGGTGCCCGTGCCGAAGAGGCCGGCGGTCGTCTTGTCGGCGAAGCCGTTCGAGTACGTCCGTTCCGCCGCGGCGAGGCGCGTCACCTCAATGGCGTAGCTGCCCAGGGGCGCGTCGCTCGTAGCGCTCACCCCGATGCTTTGTTCGTCGCTCGACGTTGCGGTCGCCGCGAGGATCTCGTCCGTCCCGTCGAGGTCTTCGCCTGCTTTCTGCAATGCTTCGAGCCGGCTCTTGACCTCGCCCAAGCGCCTCGACATCGACTGGATGTCCTGTTGCTTGGTCTCGAGCCGCCTGATCGGGATGCGCTCGATCTGAACCAACTGCTGGATCAGGGAGGCGCTGTCGATGCCGGTGGCGAGACCAGAGAAGGAGGCGACGGGGTTCACGGTGTCAGTTCATCGGGAGGGGGGTCGACAGGGAGAGCGAGGCGACGCCGGCCGGAGCGTTCCCCGGCCGGCGCCGAATGATCAGCCCAGGAGGTTCAGGGCGATCTGCGGTGCCTGGTTGGCCTGGGCGAGCACCGAGGTGCCGGCCTGCATGAGGATGTTGGCGCGGGTCATGGCGGCGGTTTCGGACGCCACGTCCGTGTCGCGGATGCGCGAGTTTGCGGCGGAGAGGTTCTCGCGCGCGGTGCCGAGGTTCGCGATGGTCACCTGCAACCGGTTCTCGACGGCGCCGATGTCGGCGCGGCCGCTCGAAACGTCCTCGATGGCCGCATCGATGACGTCCAGAGCCGCCTGGGCGCCGGCCTTGGTGCTGATGTTCAGGGTGCTCAGGGCCGAGCCGCCGCCGCCGGTGCCAAGGGCGCTCGAGGACATGTCGGCGATGGCGACGGTGATGCGGTCGTTGGCCGTGTCGTGGATGCCGACCTGGAAGTCGAGCGCCGTCGCGGAGCCATCGAGGAGTGCCGTCCCGTTGAACTCCGTGACCGCTGAGATTCGGTCGATCTCGCTCATGAGCGCGCTGAACTCCTGTTGAATGAAACCGCGCTCGGTGTTGCCGACGGTGTCGGTGCTGGACTGCATCGCGAGCTCACGCATGCGCGTCATGACGCCGCTGATCTCGTTCATGGCGCCTTCCGCGGTCTGCAGGAGGCTGATGCCGTCGTTGGCGTTGCGCTCGGCCTGGCCGAGGCTGCGGACCTGCGCCTTGAGGTTCTCGCTGATGGCGAGGCCCGCGGCGTCGTCGCCGGCGCGGTTGATGCGGAGACCCGACGCCAGGCGGCCCATGCTCTGGCTGAGGGATTGTTGGGTCTTGGAGAGGTTGCGTTGCGCATTGAGCGACGCAACATTCGTCATTACGGAGAAGGCCATGGTGTACTCTCTTTCCTTGAGGTTTCGCTCCGAAGTCGTCCTTGACTCCGGGGAGGCGTTGCCGCCTTCCGCTCAGAGACATCGGTAGAGAGGGAGAACTTCTTTAGAGCACGGCCGATGGGTTCTTGAGATGTGTTTGCGTGACCATGCTCCACTGTCGAAGGTGGCCTCGTAGCTTCTGTGCACGGGCCAAAGAACGACGCCGCCGGCTCCCTGGGAGGGAGCGGCGGCGCCGCCACGGGAGGCTCGGGCGAAGGCTCAGAGCAGCGAGAGCGCGAGCTGCGGTGCCTGGTTGGCCTGCGCCAGGACCGACACACCGGCCTGCTGCAGGATGGTGTTGCGTGTGAGATCGGCGGTCGCCGAGGCCACGTCCGCGTCACGGATGCGAGAGTTCGCGGCCGAGAGGTTCTCCCGCGCCGAGGCGAGGTTGGAGGTGGTGATCTGGAGGCGGTTCTCGACGGCGCCGATGTCCGCGCGGCCGCTCGAGACATCCTCGATCGCGGCGTCCACGACATCGAGAGCTGCTTGGGCGCCGGCCTTGGTGCTGATGTCGAGGGTACTCAGGGCGGATCCGCCACCGCCCGTGCCCAGAGCCGACGTCCGCATATCCGCGATGTCCACGCTGATGCGGTCGTTGGCCGTGTCATTGATGCCGACCTGGAACTCGATGCCCGTCGCGGACCCGTCGAGGAGGGTCGTGCCGTTGTATTCGGTCACGTTGGCGATGCGGTCGACTTCGCTCATGAGGGCGCTGAACTCCTGCTGAGCGTAGCCGCGCTCGGTGTCGCTGACGGTGTCC
>JALVDI010000692.1 GCA_027009115.1 Polyangiaceae bacterium
CCCGAGGGTCGCCTCGATGGACTCGGCGCTCACCTGAAAGCCGCGGGGACGACCCAACTCGACGTACATGCTCATTCGGTCGCTCCCAAAGATGTTGTCGTAAAACCCGGTCCGATAGAACGAGAGATCGCGCTGCGGAAAATAGATCCAGTGAACGTCCGACGGCCCCTTACGGTCAAACCCGAGGTTGAAGACTTGAACGACATTCCAGGTGTAAACGTTCGGGTCCCATCCGAGCCCACACATCTCCAAGAGGCGCGGAAAGGGCGCCGCGCTCACCAGCGTTTCAAACGCGATCTCGCGCCGGCTTGTGCGAGCGACCTTGCGTCGCAGGTCGACGGCAACGACCCGCTCGCCGAGAAGGATCTTCGATGGGTCGACACCCTTCGCAAGCGCTCGGACGTACTGGATGGCGCCCCCCTTGGGGTAGGTGAACGTGGCGTTGTAACTACGGTTGTCCGCGCTCCGCATGTTGCGCACGATGTCCGCAAGATCCGCGTAGGGGAAGAAACGCCCCATGGCGTCGACATCGAGCTTCGCGAGGTCCGTCGCGTAGAGCTTCTCGTTGTAGGGCACGAGAAACTTCTCCGCGATGCCCCGACCGAACTTGGCGTAGAGCATCTCCCGGAAGCTCGACGGCGTCCCAGGAAACGCCTCGTCTTTGAAGTAGAGATCCACCAGGCACTCGATGAACTCGTCCTTGGGAAGCTGATGGATGTTCTTCTGGAAGGGAAAGTCCACCCATCCGTCGCCGTAGCGGATGCGGCTCTTCTTCTCGACGACGAGGATCTCCTGCCCCTGCATCCGCTCGACGAGATAACGCTCGATCTCCGGGTGCCGGAAGTGAAAAAAATGCCCTGAATAATCCCAGACGAAACCGTCCTGCTCGACCGTCTTGCAATAACCGCCGATGGCTTCGTCCTGTTCGCAGATGAGATAGTCGTCGCCTTCGAGCCAGTCCGCAAAGGCGAGACCCGAGACGCCCGCTCCCACGATGAGGTGCTGGGTACGCTCCATCATGCTCCTCCGTCCCCGGCTGGACGCCCAGCGTCCGCGCTCCCCTCCGCGCCCGCGTCCGTCCCGACCCCATCGCCGCCCGCGTCGCCTCCCGAAACGCCGACGCACACGCCGGCGACGCAGCGCTCGTTGAACGGGCACCGAACATCGCAAGCGCCGCAGTGCTCCCGATCCGTGTCGAGGTCGACGCAGGACGCCCCGAGGCCAGCGAAGCCAGGGCAGCAAGTCGACTGCCGGGTCCCGTCGCAGGCATCCGCACTGCGCCCGCACCGACACCGCCCCCCCTCGCAGCGGTCCGCCCGCGCAGGGTCGCAGCTCGCTCCGCAGGACCCGCAGTCGGTGTAGTCGCGCTCGAGATCCGCGCAGTAGGCGTGGAGATCGGCGCGGCGTGCGGGGCAGCACCAGCTCGAGCGGTCGCCGCGGCAACCGATCTCGACATCACCGCAGCGGCATCGGCGACGCTCGCAGAACTCCCCGAGGCCGTACTCGAGACCGCATTGGATGCCGCAACCCCCGCAGTGGGCGTCGTCGTTGCGCAGCTCGACGCACTGGGGCGCCCCATCGACGAGGCAACACCCCTGCGCCGCCCCGCACTGGGGAGCACAGACCGGACCGCCGTCACGCACGGCGACGTCGCGTCCCGCGTCCGAGGAAGCAACATCCGGAGCGGCGTCCGCCGAATCGGTGGAGTGGCCGCAGGCAAGCAAGAACGAGCAGAACAGCAGAGCACGCACGCGCAGACCCTATTCGCTCCGGAGCCGATCCGCACGCCGGGCAGCGCCCCCGGCCACGACGACGGCCCCTCAGCCGCCGGCGAACCCGCGCACGACTCGCAACCCTCGCCCCTCTCGGCGCGCAAGAGCCACGAGGGCTCCCTCGTGGAGCAACGCCAACACCTCATCCTCGGTGCCTCCCGCGAGCGGCGGCAACGGCGTGCTCAGGTCCTCGAGGGCAATGGGGCGGCCATGCCGGGCGTCCTCGAAGGCGCGGTCGCTCAGCTCGACCTGAGGCATCCATCGCCGGACCGCTTCGGCAAGCCCCAGAGGGCGCGCCTCGGCCAGGCGGTCGAAGGCCACGGCGTCGTCGAGGGTGAAGGGCCCGCTCGCAGTGCGGCGCAGGGCGCTCAGGTGCCCTACGGTCCCGAGCGCCTCGGCCAGATCACGCCCAAAGCTGCGGACGTAGAAGCCCTTGCCGCAGTGCAGCCCCAGACGCACCTCGCAGCCTTCCAGAGCACGCACCCGCACCGCGAAGAGCTCGACCTCGCGGACTGGAGGTTCGACGCGCTCCCCTTTGCGAACGCGCTCGTGCAGCCGCCGACCTCCCACCTTGATGGCGCTCACCGCAGGGGCCCGCTGACCTCGCCGCCCGAGAAAGGCCTCGGCAGCGCGCTGGACGGTCGCCCCGTCCAAGGCGGGGACCGAAGCGCGCGCCACGATCTCGCCGTCCGCGTCGAGGGAGTGGGTGGCGACGCCGAGGCGGAGCGTCGCCTCGTAGCGCTTGTCGGTGGCGGTCAACCACGGGACGAGCTTGGTCGCTCGCCCCACCGCCAGCACGAGCACGCCCGTCGCCATCGGATCGAGCGTGCCGGCGTGCCCGACGGCGCGGGTCCCGAGCGCCCTGCGCGCACGGGCCACGACGTCGTGAGAGGTGAACCCCGAGGGCTTGTCGACGACGACGATACCCTCGACGCCGCCCCTTCCGCGGCGTTTCATGGCAACAGCGCGCGGAGCTTCCCGCGCGTCAACGCCTCGACCTCACGGAGCGGGCGAGGAAGCTGCGCGCCGGCCGCTGCCCGATGCCCACCGCCACCCAAGAGCGCCGCTACCGCAGCCACGTCCACCGTGCCGCGGGAGCGGAAGCTCACCTTCGTGTCAAGCGCCCCGCTGTCTCCAGGGAACTCCCAAAAGAGCACCGCCACCTCGACACCTCGGAGCATCCGGCCGTAGTTCACCATCCCCTCGACCATCTCGTCGGTGGCGCCGGTCCGCGCCAGCATCTCGCGGGTGACCCGTAGGACCGCCAGCTTGCCGCCGCAGTCGACCTCGAGGGTGTCGAGGATCGCGCTCAAAAGCTTGAGTCGCTCGGGCCGCCATCCCTCGAAGAGCTCATAGGCCGTCGTCCAGGCGTCGGCTCCCTGTTCAAGGAGCTCGGCTCCCAACCGCATCACGCGCGCGTTGGTCTGCGAATAACGAAAGCCTCCGGTATCCGCCACGATCGCCGCATAGAGAGGCACGGCCGCCGCCCGAGGCACAGGCCGCCGCCCGAGCGCCTCAGCCAAGTTCATGACCACCTCGCCAGTCGCGCAGGCCTCGATGTCGCGCAACACCACGTCGCCCACGTCGTCGTGACCCGCATGGTGATCGACCACGACGAGCGGGCCCCGCAGTTCGGGGCCGGGCAGCCCCACTGGAAGGAGCGCCTCGGATGCCGTGTCCATCACCCACGCCGAGTCGAAGCTTCCCTCCGGCAGCTCGCGCGCGATCTCTCCGGGAAGGAAGCGAAGGTTCTCGGCGAGGTCTTCGGGAACCCACACCACCGCCTCTTTGCCCAGGTCGCGAAGGATCGCCGCGAAGCCAAGGGCCGAACCCAGGGCGTCGGCGTCCGGGCGGCGATGGCAGCTCACCAAGAAGCGCCGCCCCTCCTCAACCAGCTCCAGCGCCCGCGCCCTACCGCGCTGGTCGCTCACGCCGGATCCTCCTTCGGCGCCTCCTCGGCCCGAATCTCCGCGAAGATCCGCTCGAGGCGATCGACGCGATCCACCTCGTCGTCCCAAAAGAAGTGGAGCTCGGGCACGCGCCGCAAACCGAGCTGAGGCCCTACCTCGCGGCGGAGGAAACCCTCGGCGTGAGCAAGCGCCCTAACCACCCCCGACTGGCGCCGCGAGTCGGCCTCGCCGAGGATACGCACGTAGACTCGGGCGTGCTGCAGATCGTCGCTCATGCTCACCCGGGACACGATCAGGTCGCGGGTTCGCGGATCGCGCAGCCGGCCCCGAAGCACCAGGGTCGACAGCTCCGCGCGGAGCCGCTCTCCGACCCGATCCGCTCGCTTCTTCGGTTTCATCCCGACTCCTCGACGGTGCCCCAGCTCCCAAGGACGCCCTCCTGCTCGGGCCGCCTCCCGGCCAACCCACCGAAGGCGACGCGCTCGCTCTTGCGCCACAGCACCGGAGCAAGCCCTGAGCCCTCGATCCATTGCGCGATCTCTTCGAGCATCCGATCGCAGTGCGCTCCCTCGTTGCTCAGCACCGCGAAACCCAGGACGGCCCGGTCTCGGACCTCCTGCGCTTCGACCTCGGCCACCGCCGCGTTGAAGCGATGCCGGGCCCGTTCAACGAGCCGGCGGACAATGGCGCGCTTGTCTTTCAGCGAAGAGACGCCCTCGAGCGCGAGCGCGACGCGACCGACGCCCACCCACATCAGCCGACGTCTTCGAGGGAGGCGGCGACCTCCTTCACCTCGTAGCACTCGATGACGTCGCCGACCTTGATGTCGTTGTAGGCCTCGAGCCCGATGCCGCACTCGAAACCGCTGGCGACCTCCCGGACCGAATCCTTGAAGCGTCGAAGCGACGAGAGCTTCCCATCCCACACGACGATGCCGTCGCGAACGAGGCGGGCCTTGCCCGAGCGCAGGATCTTCCCTTCGGTGACCATGCAGCCCGCGATGGTGCCAACCTTGGGGATGCTGAAGGTCTGGCGCACCTCGGCCTTGCCGAGATCCACGTCGACGAGCTTCGGCGCCAAGAGCCCGGCCATGGCCGCCTTCACGTCGTCGATCGCCTCGTAGATGACGTTGTAAGTGCGGATCTCGACGCCGTCCTTCTTGGCGAGCGCGCCGGCCTTGCCCTGAGGCCGAACGTTGAAGCCCAGGACGATGCACACGCCTTCGGAAGCGGACGCGAGGGAGACGTCGTTCTCGGTGATCCCACCGACGCCGTAGCGCACGATCTTCACCCGCACCTTGTCGGTGCTCAGATCTTCCAACGACTTACGAAGTGCCTCGACGGAACCCTGGACGTCGGCCTTGAGGACGAGCTGCAGCTCCTGCTGCTCGCCCGACGCCATCATCTGCTGGAAGTGCTCCAGGCCCCGCGGTGCCGTCACCGTCGCCTCCGGCGAGCGGTTCGCCTCGGCGACCTCCTGAGCCTTCTTGGCGTTCGTCACCTTGTACAAGCGGTCGCCGGCGTCGGGGAGCTGATCGAGACCGAGGAGCTCCACGGGCGTCGCCGGACCGGCCTTCTTCAGCTTCTGGCCCCGGTCGTCGGTCAGCGCACGAACGCGCCCCCAAGCGGCCCCCGCCACCACGTAGTCGCCGGGGGACAGCGATCCGTCACGAATGAGCACGTTCGCCACGACCCCTCGCCCACGATCGAGCCGCGCCTCGAGAACGACGCCCTCCGCGGGGATCTTCGGGTTCGCCTTGAGCTCAAGCATCTCCGCCTGGAGCAGTACGCTGTCGAGGAGCGAATCGAGGCCCTGTCCGGTGATGGCCGAGGTCTCCACGTAGATCGTCTCGCCGCCCCACTGCTCGGGTTGCAGGCCGTATGCCGCCAACTCGTTCATGACGCGCTCCGGCTGGGCCTCCGGCTTGTCGATCTTGTTGAGCGCCACGATGATCGGGACCTCGGCGGCTTTCGCGTGGTCGATGGCCTCCTTCGTCTGCGGCATCATGCCGTCGTCCGCAGCGACCACGAGGATCACGACGTCCGTCGCCTGCGCGCCCCGGGAGCGCATCTCGGTAAAGGCCTCGTGCCCCGGCGTGTCGAGGAAGACCACGGTGCCCTTCTTCGTGTCGACTCGGAACGCGCTGATGTGCTGGGTGATGCCCCCGGCCTCCCCCGCCGCCACGTTGGCCGAACGGATCTTGTCGAGCACGGAGGTCTTGCCGTGGTCGACGTGACCCATGATGGTCACCACCGGCGGCCGAGTGACCCGATCCTCTTCCCGATCCTCGAAGTCGCCTCGGGCATCCTCGACGACCTCTTCCGTCGTCTTGGCCACGTTCTCGACCTGGTAGCCGAACTCTTCAGCGATGATCATCGCCGTGTCGGCATCGAGGGTGCTGTTGATGTGGACGCCGCTCATGCCCATCTGCATGAGCTTCATCAGGAGATCGGTCGCCTTGAGGCTCATGCGCTGCGCGAGGTTCTGCAGCGAAACCTGAGCGTCGATCTGCACCACGCGCTTGTGGGCGCTCGGTACCGTGATCTCGGTCTGCTTCGGCTTGCGGTCCCGGGGCAGCTTGCTGCGGCGGCCTCGGCTCTGTGGCCGCGCGGAGGGACCGATGTTCGCCCGCGTCATGACCCGCCGCCGGGGACGCGACTGCTGGTGCTGCTCGACGATCTTCTTGCGCTCGGCGTCGGACAACGCCTTGCGCATGCCCACCCCGGGC
>JALVDI010000693.1 GCA_027009115.1 Polyangiaceae bacterium
AGCGCTCGGTGAGGGTTCGGAGCGCGGGCGCGCCGATGGCCGCAAGGAGTCGCTCGGCCTCCGCCGCGGCGGGGCCATCGGCCGCCAGATCCGCCACGAGCCCCTCGATGCCTGAGCCCAGATCCACATCGGTGTACGCGCGGACCTCGGCGATCCCCACATGCTCTGCGCCGTCGTGGGCGTCGTCCAGTACGAGGGAGAGGCAGCGGGTGCGGGCCGCCTCCGGCAGGGGAACCCACCAGGTGCCCGGATCCCCTTCTGGGAGCGTGACCCGCAGGCGGCCGGCTTCGTGGACCAGCCAGAGGTGCCGCGGCGGGGTTATCGGGGGCGGGCCGACCGTGAGCGCGACCGCACGGATCGGGTGGGAGGCCTGCCATCGGAGGGTGGCAAACTCCCAGCGACCGGGCCCCGGCCGTCCCTCGACCCAGCCCGTCGAGGGGTCCCCATCGGTGAGCTCCACCGGGGGCACGGCCTGCCCCCGGCCTGCGTGGCTCGAGGCACTCGCCGGCACCAGCGCGCGAAGCAGGGGTTCGGGATGCGCTTCGCGGGTGGCTGTCACGACAGGCTCGCCCGGGCGCTCGGGCAGCCGGCGGAGGGTCACCGAGCGGAGCTCTCCGGTGCGAGGGTCCAGCGCCCGGGGCGACAGCAGCGTCGAGGTCTGTCCGCAGATCCGCCGGTCCTCGTGCTCGACTCCCACGAGGAGGTCCGGCGCCCCGTCGCCGGTGCGGTCGTCTACGAGAAGAACGTCGCGGCGGCGCTCGCCCGGATCCCCATGCCAGTCGAGGCGGCCGGACCAGAGCACCCGCGGGCCCCGCCGGGCATCGACGACGAGCGCCCAGTGGCCCTGGGGGCCGCGCGCCTCGACCAGCCCCAGCCGCCGCCCTCTCGCGAGCCGCAGCACCCGGGCGTCGATCGCCTCGGCCACCCCGGGCAGCGTCTGTTCGAGCGAGCGCCGCGGGCCTTGCAGATGGATCCGCGTCGTGGCCTCGTCGAGCCCTGCCGCCTGCACACGGAGCGGCGGACGCAGTTCGAGGGTGCCGCGGTAAGGGAGCCCCTGCGCCACCGCAGGCGCCCGAGGGAGCAGGAGGACCATCAGGGCGCTGGCGAGGAGTGCGCGCATCTTCCTCGACGTAGCTCCGCACCCCTTGGGTGGCAACGGCCCACGCCGGCGCACTGGCTACCGCCGACGCCACCTGAGCGGGCGCCGGCAAGCGCAGTCGCCGCCGCCGGCGATGGGGCAGGCCGGGGCGCTCCCCCCTTTGCCCTGGCGTCTCGCAACTAACGAGAAGGACAGCTGAATTTCCCGTGTCAGGGTTGTGAGTGGGGGCTGTGAGGCGGCGCCGAGGGAGCCCCTCGCACTCTCCCAATTCAGCCTCGTTGCCCTTCTTGGGCCTGCTGTTTTTCGGAATCGAAAGCTTCGATTGCAGCCGCGCAAGGGCCCCTCCCCGCTCCGGAGGGGGGAGCCCGCGATCGAACGGGGGTTGCCACCGACCGCGACCGGCACACGGTGTGCACTGGGGCGGTGTACCGATTGCGTGAGGGCTCACGAGGTCCTCGAAGCAGGCAGCTCCAAGAACAAGTGCTCGGGTGGATGTGTTGGCCCCCGAGACGTGAACCCAGGTGGGAGAAGCACCCATGGCCAAGCAGGCACTCCGAAAGACCCGTCGCTCCGTGAAGAAGACCCCGGCAGCGGCAACTGAGACCGATCGCGCTGAGACCAAGAAACGGTCCCTCGATGGGAACCCGAGTCCGCAGCAGCTCGAGAAGGCGCGTACCGAGGCCGAGAAGGCGCTCAAGGAGCTCGAGCGCCAAGGCGCCGGCGACTCGACTCTGTCCCGCTACTTCCGGGAGATGGCGTGTCACCGGGTCCTCACGCCGCAGGAAGAGATCGAAGCGGCTCGCAAGGTCGAAGAGCTCGAGATCGGCTATTGGCAGGCGCTGTTGGCTTACCCGCCGGTCTTCGAAACGGTCGCCTCGGTCATCGAGCGCAATGTCACCGAGGAGCCCATCGAGGAGCTCGCAGGGCTCCGTAAGCTGGCCAAGAGCGCCAAGCGCGGAAAGCTCGGCAAACGCCAGCAGGAGAAGTGGAACAAGCTGGCCCTCGAGGTTTCGACGCGCCTTCGCGCCGTCGACAGCGATCGCTTGTTCGTGCAGGAAGCCGACAAGGCCGTCCATCGCCTGGTCGGCGAGCACGCCCACGAGCGCGACATCGAAGGTGACGAAATCCGCATCACGCCCGCTTTCAAGGCCTACCTGCGCGGCGTCGCCAAGGCTCGGCGCGCGCAGCAGCGCGCCAAGAACCGTTTCGTTGCGGCCAACCTTCGGCTCGTGGTCAGCATCGCGCGCCGCTACAACCGCGGCCGCCTGCCGCTGATCGACCTCATCCAGGAGGGGAACATCGGCTTGATGAAGGCCGTCGAGCGCTTCGACCACAACCGCGGCTACCGCTTCAGCACCTACGCTTCGTGGTGGATCCGGCATGCGATCAGCCGCGCATTGGCCGACAAGGGCCGGGCTGTGCGCATCCCCGTGCACATGCTGGACACGTACAACCGCGTGGCCCGGGCGACGCAGGCGATCGCCACTCGCACAGGCAAGGAGCCGACGCCCGAGGAGCTCGAGAAGGAGACGGGCATTGCGGCCGAGAAGCTCGAGAAGATCAAGGGCTACTGGGCCGAGACTCCGTTCTCGCTCGACCGCCCCGTCAACGACGAGGACGGCCGAAAGTTCATCGACTTCCTCGAGCAGGAAAACGTGCCGACTCCGTACGAGCAGCTCGTCAGCCGCAAGTGGGCCGACGAGGTGCGGCGTCTCCTCGACACCTTGACGCCGATGGAGGCGCGCATCCTCCGCTGGCGCTTCGGTCTCGACGACGAAGACGAGCTTACCCTCAAGGAGATCGGCGACAAGTACAACCTATCGCGCGAGCGCATCCGTCAGCTGCAGGAGCAGGCGCTGGGCAAGATCCGCCGACAAATCAAGGAGTGATGCACACACATCGCTCTTGGAGCCAACGCAACACGTGATCGGGAGAGCGGGGCCACTCGGGTGGCTCCGCTCTCGTTATTGGTGCGCTCAGCATGGCAAGGCCCTGTTCCGCGAGTTGGTCGCCCGGTCGCATGACGACCGCCCGGAACGGTGCGCGCGTCGGAACATCGCCGCCATGAATGCGTGAGCGATCCGATGCGCGCGGGTGCGTCAGGAAAGAAGAAGCAAGAGTGCGGGGACCACGACCCCCATCGCCAGGCAGGTCACGCCGGTGTAGCCGACGATGTCTCGGGCCCGCAGGCCCATGATGCCGAGCAAGGGCAGCGCCCAAAACGGCTGCAGCATGTTCGTCCAGGCGTCGCCATAGCTGAAGGCCATCACGGTCACCGCCGGGTCGACGCCGAGGGCACGGCCCGCCTCCAGGACGATCTCGCCCTGCACCGCCCACTGTCCACCACCCGAGGGCACGAAGAGATTGACCAGGCCTGCGGAAAGGAAGACCAGCACGGGGAACGTCGTAGCGCTGGCGAAGGACACCAGGCCCCGGCTGAACCACGCGACCATTCCCCCGGCTTTCATGACGCCCAGGACGCCGAAGTAAAAAGGGAACTGGACGATGATGGCGCCGGCGCCGCGGGCTCCCTCTGCGACCGCCGCGGCATAGCGGGCCACGCTCCCCTGGAAGGCGAGGCCGAGGCAGAGGAAGAGGAGGTTGACCAGGTTCAGGTCGAGGGAGAGCCGCCCGGTCGCCCAACTGGCCACGGCTGTTGCGAAGCCCGCGCCGCCAAAGACCCGCCCGAGCCAAGGTGTCTGGCCGAGCCGCGCCGGGAGCGTCTCTGCGGCGGCTCGCGCGCCGGTCGACGTTTCGGTCGCCGCGGAACCGAGATCGGCCTCGACGAACGCGGCCTCGTCCGTGGGGGCCATCAGATAGAAGAGGAGGGGGATCAACAGGCAGAGGGTGCCCGTTACGACCAGATTCAGCGGGCCCAGGAGGGTCTCGCCTACAGGAATGACGCCGACCGCCGCCGCGGCGAAGTGTCCTTCTTCGGCGACCTTCAGCGGCGCCGACCCCGAAAGCCCGCCGTGCCAGACGGCGAGGCCCGCGTAGGCTGCGCCACCGAGGAGCGGGTAGTGCAGCTTCCTTCCTTGCCGCCGCGCGTGCCGCCCCATCTCACGGGCGACGAAGGCTCCTACGATGGCCCCCAACCCCCAGTGGATCACGGCCGAGACGCAGGAGACGAGCGCGACCAGCGCAGCCGCTGCGCCCGGACTCAGGTCGCGCTGCGCAAGGCGCCGCACCGCGCGCTGTACGGCTGGGCTCGTGGCGAAGGCATGCCCCGTCACCAGCACGAGGCACATCTGCAGCGCGAAGGCGAGCAGTGGCGTGCTCGCGAAGCCTTCGAACCATCCCATGGCCAGGTCCGCCGGGGTCGCCTCCCCATGGGCCGCAGCCATGAGGAACACGAGGGCCGTCAATAGGAGTGCGAGCACGAAGGGGTCGGGGACCACCCGGGTCGAGAGCCGGCTCAGGAGGGCGCCGAGGCGAGCGACCATCTCAGACCTCGAGCCGATCGAGGGCGCGGTGAATGTCCGCGACGACCTCGTCCGGCTCCGAGCCGAGCTCGATGGGTGCGTTGCGGTGGGCGGCTGGGAACGGGAGGCGCTCCTGGTGGTAGGCGGCCTTGAACTCGGTGAACTTCAGGCCGTGGGCCGTGCTGATCACGACCGCGCGCTCGTCGGCGCGGATCTCGCCGCGGGCTCGGAGCTTCTCCAGACATGCCAAGGCCACGCCGGTGTGTGGGCAGGTGAACATGCCGGTCCGGTCGGCGCGCGCTGCGGCATCCGCCAGTTCCTGCTCCGTTGCTTGCTCCACCACGCCCCGGGTGGCCACGAGTGCCTTGATCGCTTTGGGGAGCGACACCGGTGCGCCGATGCGGATCGCCGAGGCCAAAGTCTCGCCGGCGACAACCGGCGCGAAGTCGTCTTCTCGCAGCTCTCGTCCTTCCTCCTGTGCCTTGCGGTAGGCCTGGTAGAGCGGGTTGGCTCGCGCTGCCTGGCAGCAGACCAGGCGCGGAAGTCGGCGGATCAGCCCCAGCTCCTTCATCTCCGAAAAGCCTTTGGCGATGGCCGAGACGTTGCCCAGGTTGCCGCCGGGCACGAGCACCCAGTCCGGGACTTCCCAATCGAGCTGCTGGACGATCTCGATGCTGATCGTCTTCTGACCTTCGACGCGCAGGCTGTTCATGGAGTTGGCCAGGTAGATGTGCGGGTCTTCGGTCAAGCGCTGGACTACCCGCATGCATCCGTCGAAGTCCGTGTCGAGAGCGCATACGAGCGCGCCATTGGCCAGCGGTTGGATGAGCTGCGCGGCGGTCACTTTGCCGCGGGGCAAGAGCACCACGACAGGGATGCCGGCGGCTGCACCGTAGGCCGCGAGAGCCGCCGAGGTGTCGCCCGTGGACGCGCAGGCGACGGCGCGGATGGGCTTCCCGTCCGCGATCATCTGATTGACGGAGGACACCAGCACGGTCATCCCCAGGTCCTTGAACGAGCCGGTGTGGCTCGTGCCGCACTGCTTCACCCAGAGGTCCCTCATCCCGAGCTGGGCTCCGTAGCGTTCGGCCCACAACAGGTTTGTGTTTCCTTCGTAGAGGGAGACGATGTTCTCGGGCTCGACGTGTGGTTGTACCCACTCGTGCTTGGACCAGACGCCCGAGCCATAGGGCCAGCGGTTGCCACCCCGCCGCTCATCGAAGAGGTGCATCCATGCGGCGGCCGAGCGGGCTCGCAGCGCTTCGAGGTCGTGCACCACTTCGAGGAGCGCGCCGGTCTTCGGGCAGCGATAGAGCACCTCGCTGAGCGGGTAACGCTCGGGGTCGCCGGTGACGCTTTGAAACCATGCGCTCGGTCGCATGAGGCGCGGTATAGCATCGCTCGGTAGAGGGCGCGCGCGAGCTGGAGCGCCGCGTCCTCGTCAAGACCGAGGGCGAGTCAGCGGAGCGTGAACACGACCTCGCGGACCCGTCCGGCGTCCGCGTCGACGAGGAGCACGCCGTCGACGTCGAAGGCAAGGCGGTACTCCAGCAGTTGCCTTCGCGTCGGCGCGGTGAGCTTGGTGGCGGCGCCGGTCTTTGCGTCGGCGACGTAGCGGAGGCCACCTCGCCGTATGAGGAAGTCCGCGCGCAGGTTCACCTCGTGCTGCTTCCCGTCCACCTGGAAGCGCCACCGGCACACAGGCTGGGTCGCCAAGAGCTCGAAGCCACGGGCTCGCAGCAGCCGCTCCGCCGCTCGCTCACCGCGGGCTCCACGGCGTGCGGCAGCCCGCAGGCGGCGCGTGGGGCGCCGACGGATCCACCACAGCCGGAGCGACTGGACCGCCCACAAGAAGCCCAGGCCGGCC
>JALVDI010000694.1 GCA_027009115.1 Polyangiaceae bacterium
GCCGCGTCCTCTCCTACCGGCGCGCGTAGAGGCGCGTCCTGCCGGGTGGTGCGTGCGATCCTGCGACATCGCTGCCTCCTAGCGGCGTGCGTAGAGGCGCCTCCCTTGGGACGACGCCGAGGTGACGGAGCCATCAGTCCGCCCCAGGTCCTCTCCGCGCGCCTGATGAGATGCGCCAGCTCGACAGCGATCGTCGATGGATCCGTGGACTGGGCGGGACCGGTGGCGCGTCCGCGAGGCGAGGGAATGCCGCGCATTGTCGAGGTGAGAGGATGGCGGCCGAGGGCGACGAGGGACCTTGCGATGGGCTCTAAGCCCGCCGGAGAGTGGCGGTGAGCTGCGTGCGGGCGTCCCGGCGTACCCTGTCGCCGTCCAGTGTGCGTAGCGTCCGGTCGCAGACCACGACCTCGCCGTCGATGAGGACGTCCCGGACATCGTCGGCCCGCGTTGCGTACACGAGGTCGCTGTAGACGTCGCCGCCCGGCGCGGTGTGCAGCCCGCGGTGATCGATCACGATCAGGTCGGCCTTCTTCCCGACCTCGAGGCTGCCGATGCGATCGTCGAGGCCGAGGGCGCGGGCGCCAGCGATCGTCGCGAGCTCGAGGGCTTCGGCGGCCGGGAGCGCCCCGGCGTCCAGGCGCCGCGCCTTGGCCAGCAGCGCGGCGCTGCGCAGCTCGGTCCACGGATCCATCCGGTTGTTGCAAGGGGCACCGTCGGCGCCGAGCCCTACGACGATGCCCGCTTCTCGCATCGCGACGACATCGGCGATGCCGCTGGCGAGCTTCAGGTTCGCGCTCGGACAGTGGACCAGCCGCGTCCCGGCGCGTCCCACCCGACGCATCTCGGCCTTTCGGAGCTGCACGCCGTGGGCAAGCACCGCCCGAGGTCCTTGGAGACCCCAGGAGGCGAGCGCTTCGATGTCCTCGCACCCGAGGGCCTTCTTGACCGCCGCGCGCTCCTGGGCATGCTCCGCGACGTGGCTGTGCATCAGGGCACCGGGGGTGCTCGCGACTGCGGAGGCGACCTCGCGGATCAGCTTTTCGCTGCAGCTCAGAACGAAACGCGGTGCGTAGGCGTAGCCGAGTCTTCCGTTCTCGGCGCCGTGCCAGCGCTCGCAGAGCCGGTGGCTTTCGGTGAGGGATGCGCGGGTCGTCTCGCGCATGCCGGGCGGTAGTCCGCGGCCGCGGTCCATCATGGCCTTACCGCTGAAGCCGCGGATGCCGCTCTCGGCCATGGCCTCGAAGACCACGTCGTGGTGCCGGACCGTGCCCATGTCGAGGATCGTCGTCGTGCCGGCCAGGAGCATCTCGGCGAGGCCGAGGCGGGCGCTTGCGCGCAGCGACGCCCGGTCGTGGGCGTTCTCGAAGGGCCAGATGCGTTCGCGGAGCCACGCCAACAGGGGAAGGTCGTCGGCGTGGCCGCGGAAGAGCGCCTGACAGAGGTGGACGTGGGCCTGCACGAGCCCTGGCATCACGATGCAGCCGCGCGCGTCGATCCGCGTCAGGCCCGACCGGCCGCGTCCGACGCCCGGGCCGATCGCGTGGATCCGGTCGTCCCGGATCCAGACATCGCCGAGGAGCACGCGCCGCTGGGGGTCCATCGTCACGACGACGCCGCCCCGGATCACGAGGTCGCGGGGGCGGGTCACGCGAGCCGTCGCAGGACCGCACCGAGCAACGAGATGAAGCGCTCGCGGACGCGCGTCGCGACCTCTTGCACTTCGGCGTGGTCGAGGGTCTCCTGACCGAGCCCGGCTGCCTTGTTCGTAATGCACGAGATGCCGAGGACCCGGGCGCCCATGTGCCGGGCGGCGGCGACCTCCAGGACCGTGCTCATGCCGACGGCCGTCGCCCCGATCGTGCGCAGGTAGCGGATCTCGGCCGGGGTCTCGTAGGTTGGGCCCAGGAGCCCTGCGTACACCCCCTCGGCGAGCTCGAAGTTGAGGGCGCGCGCGCCTTCCCGCGCCAGCTCCCGCAGCTCCGGATCGTACGCGGTGGTCATGTCGACGAAGCGCGGCCCGAGGGCTTCCTCGTTCTCGCCGACGAGGGCGTTGGTTCCCGTCAGGTTCAGGTGGTCTTCGATCAGCATCAGGTCGCCTACCGAGAGCGAGTCGGCGATGCCCCCGGCGGCGTTCGTGATGAGGACCGTGTCGGCTCCGAGGTGCAGCATCAGGCGCAGGCCGAAGACGACGTCGACGGCTGGGTGCCCCTCGTAGAGGTGGACGCGCCCCTGCATCGCGACGACGGAGACGCCTTCGGCCGTCCCGAAGACGAGGTTGCCCGCGTGGCCGGCGACCTTCGAGACGGGCATGCCGCGGATCTTCCCGTAGGGGATGGCCACCCGATCGGCGAAGGTGTCGGCAAAGGCGCCGAGCCCCGAGCCGAGCACGAGAGCGACTTGCGGGGTGCGGTCGGTGTGCTCGCGGACGTCTTGGGCGGCGGCCTTCAGGCGCGCCAGCTGCGATGAATGCTCGACCATGCGCGGAAAGAACGGCAAATGTGCGGCGAGGTCAAGTGGGGAGGGTGTCGGGCGCCGTCGGAACACTCCCGTGGCGGCGTTGTCGGACGCCTCGTGGGTTCGTATGGTGCAGGGGTGGGCCGGGAGAGCGCCGAGGTGGACCGCAGCAGCTGGCGCTTGCTCCCCTTCGAAGAGGTCCTGTGGGCAGGTCGCCGCTGCACGGTACCCCGGGATCGCGCCTGGGTCTTGGCCCCGCTGCTGCTCTTCGCGCTCGCGTCCGTTGCGCTGCTCTTCGCTGGCTTGCTCCAGCTCGCGGAGCTGCCCGGCGTGCCCAACGCCCTGGCTGCGGGCGCCCTGCTGGGGGCGGGGGGGGTCGCCGCGCTCCTGGCTCCGCGCTACCTCTTCGACGACGCCGAGTACCTGCTGACGGACCGCCGCATCCTGTGGCGTCGCGGGCGGTTTCTTCGCTCGATGGAGCGGCGCAAGCTCACCTATGCCCGGATTCGCTGGCACCGTTCGGTGCCTGTGGTGGGCCACCTCGACCTCGTCGTTGCTGTGCCCTTTGGTCCGCTTCGCCGTCGAATGCGCATCGTCCTGCACGACGTCCGCGAGCCGGACCGCCTGCTGGCGCGCATCCGAGGCGCCGAGCTCACCGCCCACGCCGGCGACCGGGACGTGGCCTTGATCGACCGTCTGGAGGAGGGCGAGACGGTCGTGTGGGGAGGTCACCCGCGCGGAGCGCACCTGGGGTGGCGCGAGCTGCTCACGACCGCCGGGGGCTTGCTCGTGACGGGCTTGGGGCTGCACTACGGCTACCGGATGGCGTCGATCTTGGTGGGTCTGGAAGGCTTGGGTCTGCAGGTGCGGAGTGCCGAGTGGCTGCTGCTCTTTTCTGCGGTCGCGATCTCCTTCGTCTGTATCGTGGGCGTTGGCCTCGGGGCGGTCTGGTACGGGTCGGTTCGCGCGCGTCGCTTTGGCGACGACACCGAGTATCTCCTGACCAACCGCCGCCTCCTGATACGCCGCGGCGCCACCGAGCTCAGCGTCGATCGAAAGCAGATCGTGGACGTCGCCACGCGCCCTGCGGGGCGAGGGCTGCATCACCTCTTCTTGCTCCTCGACGCCCCGCAGTCGCGGGCCATCGCCGACAGCGGGGCGCTCGGGCCGCTGCTCCCCGCCCGCGACGCGCTGCCGCCGGTGCTCTTCGAGCTGGCGGAGGCCGAGCGCGTGCGCCGGCTCATTCTGGCCGAGCCGATTGCATCCCCGACGGGGGGCTGACACGCTGCCGCCGTGCCGGCTTCGCGCAACGTGCTGGCGGTCGCCGCGACGGTGGTCGCCGGCTGCTCCGTTCATGCCACCGCTTCGGTTCGGGCGAGAGTCGCCGCGGACCCCGCACCGGGCGCCGTCGAGGAGGCCCCGCTTCGCCCGCCGACCGAGCCGCCGACGCTCGCACCAGGGGTCGCCGCCCTCGAGCTCCCCTGCGGGGCTCCCGAGCGATGCGACGCCATCGACTCGGACTGCGACGGGGCCATCGACGAGGGTGGGCAGTGCCCCTATGAGAGTGGGCCGCTTCAGATCACCGTCGCCTGGAACAGCGGCGCCGACCTGGACCTCTATGTCACCGATCCGACCGGTGAAGTCGTGAGCTTTCACCGCCCGCGGGGAGCGTCTGGGGCTCGCCTCGATCACGCCGGTCGCGGGAGCTGCAGCGAGATGCCGGCGCCGCGCATCGAGAACTATCGCTTCGCCGGCCGGCCGCCGTTCGGCGAATACGTCGTCGAGCTGCACTACCTCTTCGAATGCGAAGCGAACGCCGGGCCCGTGACGGCGACGGTCGGCGTGGTCGTCGCGGGGGAGCGGGTCGGGCAGTTCAACTACACCCTGTCGCCCAACGAGCGTGCCGAGGTCCTTCGCTTCACGCTCCCTTGAGCCGCCGCCGTGGAGCTTGGCGCGGGGGCTCGCTCTCGCCGCGTGGCTCCTCGCGCTCTGGGGTGCGGCGGCCGCCGCGTACCTTGGGCAGCCGCCGTCCACGGTCGCGCTCTGCGTCGCGGCGGCTTTCGTGCCCTACGGGTGGCTCGTCGCCGTCGAGGCGAGGCTCGAGGTGGGGGTGCTGATGTGCCTCGTTCTCGCGGCCGGCCTCCCGATGCTCGTCGCGCCCGTGGCGCTCTCCGACGACGTCTACCGCTATCTTTGGGACGCCCGGGTGCTGCGGGCGGGGATCGACCCGTACCTCTACGCTCCGGCGGACCCGTCCCTGGCGTTTCTTCGAGACGCGCTCTGGCGCGAGGTGAACCACCCGGAGGTCCCCACGATCTATCCGCCGGTCGCTCAAGGCCTCTTCGTGGTGGCCGATGTCTTGGGTCACGCACCGTGGAGTCCGCGGCTGCTGATGCTCGCCGCTCACTTGGGTCTGGTGCCGCTCCTGGCTTCGCGCGCCCCGGGCTGGGCCACCGGCGCGTGGGCTCTCAACCCCCTGGCCCTCGAAGAGTCGGCCCTCGGCGGCCACCTGGACGTGCTCGTCGGGGGCGCGCTCCTCGCGGGGGCGCTGGCGCTCGAGGTGCGTCGGCCTGCACGGGCCGTCCTCGCTCTGCTGGTGGCCAGCGGCCTCAAGCTCGTCGGCGTGGTCCTGGCGCCTCTCCTGGGACGCGAGCGTCGGCTCCTTGCGTTCGGTGCGTTGGCGCTCGTGGCGCTCCCGGTCTGGCCGCTCTTGGGTGCCGGCGCCGGTTCGGGGACGGTCGGCGGCTTGGGGCAGTACGCGCGTCGCTGGCGGGGCAACGCGGGGCTGTACGCGGGGGTCGAGGAGTTGTTCGCGGCCGCACTTGGCGGCGCGGACGGCGCCGCGAGCGGCCGGGTGCGTCTGGACTCCCTCAGGCCGGTGTTCGAGGCGCTGGCCGACACCCCATTCGACCCTCGGGCGTCCTTCCTCCCCGAAAAGAAGCCCATCGCGGACGTCGCCGAGTTCGAGGTGCACGTGCTCGCGGCGGTCTTGGCGCGCGCCTCGATCGCCCTGGCTCTGTTGGGCCTGGCCTTCGGTCTGGCGTTCGCGCGTGTTGCTCCGCTCACCGCGGCGCGCGCGCTCCTGTGGGCCACGCTGCTCCTCGCCCCGCAAGTTCACCCCTGGTACTTGCTGTGGCTGCTGCCTATCGAGCTCGCTGTGGGCCGGGTCAGCGGTCTGGTGTGGTCGGCGGCGATCCTGGTTGCCTACGCTCCCCTCGACGGCTGGGTCGCCCGCCGGGAGTGGCAGGAGGCTGGGCAGGGGCTCCAGTACGTCCTCGTTCTTGTGGCGCTCCTCGGGGAAACATGGCTGCTGCGCCGGCTCCCTCGGGAGGCCGCCGGGGCGCCGCCGGAGGCCGCCGCCCCGGCGAGTTCGTGAGCGCGTCTCCTCCTCCCCTTCAGAGCGCGGTTTGACCCGGGCACCGCCGACTTCTAGCGTGCAGCGGTCGGTTTCCGTCATCCTTTGATGCGGCGGCGGTCGTCGCCGAGGGAACGTTTTCCACGTCTCAGCCGTACTGAGGGGCCTTAGCTGTGTCCGAATCTGCGCCCGATATCCCCGCCGAGCTCCACGAACGCTTCGAAGTCCACGAATCGCTCCCCGACGGTACGACGGGCCGGCGTTCCGTCGCCACCGAGCGTGTCACTGGGCGGCGCGGTGTCCTCGAGTTGGTCCACGCCGCGGTCGTTGGGAGCGCCTCCGACCGGCAGCGGCTCAAGCGCGAGCTCGCCAAGCAGGCGACGCTCACGCATCCGCACTTGGCGCTTCCGTGGGCGACCGGCGAGATCCACAAGGCCCTCTGGCTCTTCCGTGAGTGGGTGGACGGACAATCGCTGCGCGACCGCCTCGCCGACGTCTCTGCCTTGAGCGTCTCGGAGACGCTCGCGATCACGACGCAGCTCGCCGCGGGGCTCGATGAGCTGCACCGGGCGGGTCTC
>JALVDI010000695.1 GCA_027009115.1 Polyangiaceae bacterium
CGCTTTCCCGTACGTTCCGTCCAGCCAGCCCCAGGAGCGGCAGCTCGCCGAAGCGATCGCTCGATGGCTTGGGGGGGCAGGCCCCGCGGCATACCCTGCTCCCGGCCCTGCCTCACCGGCATCCGTCTCTGCGGCGTACCCCGCGACGAGCCCGGGTCCGGGCGCTCGGCCCGCCTGGCGACAGGTGCGTTCGGAGCTCCGACGCACCCGGCCGTGGCGGCTCCGGCTCGCGTTCCTCACCCTGGGTACACCTCGGGACAGCCACGGCGAAGGTCCCACTGCCGGGCGTAACGCGTCCCTCGTCGTGTTTCCGGGGTTTGGTGCACAGGTGTCGGTCAGCCGCTATCTCTCCTCGCTCTTTCGCCTCGATCTTCTGTTGACGTTGGCGTGGGTCGGCGGGAACTGGAACCTCGATCCCCAGGGTCCGGAGGGTTCCCTCGGTGGAGCGCTCATGGTCGTCGGCCGGGGCAAGACCCGGCTGGGCGGGGGCGTGGGGCTGGACCTCGTGCTGGCCAGGGAGGCCGAGAACTACGGCGACGACGACTTCGGGTGGCTGTCGACCCGTCTGAGGTTCGTCGGCGAAGTGGGATGGTCGACCCGGGCCGGCACAGGGATCTCCATTCAGCTCGCGCCCACCGTCACGCACGTGCCTTATGCCAAGCGTTTTCACCCTGGGGTTCTCTTTACCGTCGGAGCGGAGTTCGGTGTCGGGGGAGCCTCTGTGGCGGCGGCCTCTGTGGCGGCGGCCGATTTGTGAAACGCGACCGGTCTCCGTTAGGATGAGCGTCCCCGCTCATGAAGGTCGGAGACACCATCGCGGGCTACGACATCGTGGCTCGGCTCAAGGCCGGTGGAATGGCCGCGCTCTACCTCGGCAAGCGTCACGGCGCCGCGGGGTTCGCCAAGCACGTGGCGATCAAGGTCGTCCACGAGCATTTGGCCGACGACGAGAACTTCATCCGCATGTTCCTCGACGAGGCGCGGATCACCGCACGCATCGAGCACCCGAACGTCGTGCACGTCCACGACCTGGGGCAAGCGGACGGGCACTACTTCCTCGTCATGGAGTACGTCCCCTCGGTCGCGCTGACGCAGCTCTTGCGGGCCGTCGCGAAGCTCCGGCGCCGCCTTTCGCCCGAGGTGGCGACCTGGATCGCGATGCAGATCGCGGCCGGGTTGCACGCGGCCCACGAGACGACGGACGACGAGGGCAACCCGCTGGGCATCGTCCACCGCGACGTCAGCCCCAAGAACATCCTGTTGGCCTACAAGGGCTACGTGAAGGTCATCGACTTCGGCATCGCCAAGGCTGCGGGGCGCGCGACGAAGACGCAGGGGGGGCTGCTCAAAGGGACCTTCCGCTACATGTCGCCAGAGCAGGCGCGCGGCAAGCCCCTCGATGCCCGCTCCGATCTCTACGCCCTGGGCATCTGCCTGTGGGAAATGCTCGTGTTGCGTCGCCTCTTCGACGCCGACAGCGATCTCGCGCTCCTGGACATGGTGCGCGATCCGAAGATCGTGCCTCCGGGCAAGTTGGTCGGCGGCATTCCGCCGGAGCTCGACCGTGTGCTGATGAAAGCGCTGTCGCGCGAGCCCGAGGACCGGCAGGCGAATTGCGACGAGCTGCGCGCCGAGCTCGCGCGGGCGGTGCCCGAGGCGCTGCGGGTGACGCCCCGGCAGGTGGCGGAGTTGATCGGCGCGACGATGGCAGGTCAGGCGTCGGCGGATGTCGAGCCGAGCGTGGCGTCCGCCATCGGCAGACCCGTCACCGTGCAGGTGCCGCAAGCCGTCATCGAGAAGCTGACCCGCAGTCCCGATGAGGGGCCGCTCATCGCTGGGTCCGCTGCGCTCCAGACGCAGCCGCTGGTCGTGACCCCGACGGGCTCGCAGCAGGAGCCGAGCTCCGGCGTCGTCGTGCGCGATCCGCCGTCGACAGTGACGCCCACCCCCTCGGCAGGCGGGGCCCTGGAGCCCGCACCCAGCATGGGCTCGTCCTCAAAGTTCGCTCCGCCTGCCCCGCAGGGCAAGGCGCGGCGATCCGGGGCGCTCGTCGCGGCCCTCGTGGCGGTTCCCTTGCTGATCGGCGTCGGCGTGGTCGTCGCCATGACGATGCGCGCTTCGGGCGGTCCCGTCGTCGAGCCTCTGCCTCCGCGGGACGAGGCGGAGCCCGAGGGCGTGGAGATTCTCCCGCTCCCTGCGACCGCGCAGGCGGGCGAGGCGCAAGACGTGGCCGAACCGGCGCCCGCAGAGGCCGCGGACGAACCCGAAGCGGCCGTGCCCTCCCCGCCGCCTTCGGAGGCCGCGGACGAACCCTCGGCCGCGCCCTCCCTGCCTTCGGACGAACCCGTGCCTCCCGTCGAGTCGGAGGTGCCGTCCATGCGGGCGCGCGCGACCCGGCGGACGCGACCGCGCCGTGAGGCGGCCTCGGCCATGGAGGAGACCTCGGCGCGCATGCGACGGAGGCGCACCACCGCGACCGACGACCCGTTGCTCGTCGACGACTGGTAGCGCGCCTCGTGAATGTCTACGGGCCGGCGTCCGCCGCTCCGGCGTCGTCGGGAGGCGAATCGTCCGAGGTGGCGGAGCTCTCTTCCCCAGCCTCCTTGGCGCGCTGGAACGCCCGCATCACCCGTGGGGAGGTACGCACCGAGTCGAGCTCGAGATCCGGCTGGCGCGCGAGGGCGGCTCGGAAGGCTTCGACGGCGAGGTCCTCGCGGCCGAGGGCGACGTATGCGGTTCCGAGCTCGCGCTGGATCGTGACGATCTGATTGCCCGTCAGGACGTCGGTGCCCAGCAGGCGGTTTCCGAGCGCCACCGCCTCGGCGTACCGACCTCGCCGGAGGTGTTCTGCGAGGCGTGGCAGATCTTCCTCGATGCGGGCTTGGAGCTGCCGGACCTCACCCGCTGCGGGAGCGACGCCGGTCTCTTCTTCGACGATGCGCCGCCCCTCTTCGCTGAGGATGAGGTCCGACAGAGGCACGAGGAGGAGCTGCCCGCGCTCGAGACGGTTGCGGCGGAGGTTGTTGAAGCGCCGAAGCCGCCGCGCATGCTCGACCCCGCGCCCGTAGTAGTTCTTGGCGATCCGCAGGACGTTCTCGTTCTGGGCCGCCACGTGGCGCAGCGGATAGGGGATGAGCAGCTCCGCGCCCTCGTCCGGTTGCTCGCTCGAGCTCCCGTGATTGGCCTCCATCAGCACGAACGCGCGGCGGCTGTCGCCGTAGAAGCGGCGCGCCAGCTCCGCCCAGGTCTCGCCGGGGGCCACGCGGTGGTACGAGACGCTCGGGATCTGCAAGCGAAGGCCCACCACGATGGGCGCGCCTCCACCGGCGGTGAGGCCGTTCTCGGCGACGAGGATCGCTTCACGGCGAGGGTCCCCGTAGTAGCGCTCGGCGATCGAGGCGAGGGTTTCGCCTTCGCGCACGACGTGCAGGAACCCCTCGTCGGCCCGAACACGCCAAGCGAAGGACGCCAGCAGCCCCACCCACACCGCGGCGCCGAGCAGGGTGAGCCGCCCGCTCATTCGTCGCCCTCCGCGCGCCCGTCGAGGTCGTGCAGCGGCTGCAACTCGACCTCGACGTGCTCGGTCTCGCCGGTCTCGATGGTCACCTCGTGCTGATGCTCCTGATAGTACGGGTTGACGAACTTCAGGTAGTGAACGCCGGGGGGCAGAGCGATGGGAAAGGCCGTGGGGGTCGTGACGACCTTCTGCCCGTCGATGTAGACGTCGGCCCAGGGGTCGACCACCAGACGCAGGAAGCCCGCCTGGTCGGGCACCACCCCACCTTGGGAGGGCCGGCGGAAACGCGGCCCCTCGTCGAAGGTGCCGGCGGACGCCTGGATCGCACCGCCCGCTCCGACGATGGCGGCGAAGAGCAGCGCGCTGGCGATGGCGGTGTGCCGCACGAGGCGCCGATCCCTGAGCCCGGGGCGGGCGCTGCGCGGAGCGCCGGCGGCGAGCAGTCCTTCCGCTTCGCTGTCGGTCAGCACACCCACGTCCCGGAGGTACAAGACGAGGCGCGCCGAGTAGTTCATCGGCACCCGGGGAGAGAGGAACTCCATCAGATCGTCGATGAGCGCCTGCGTGGTCGGATAGCGGTTGGCCGGCATCTTTTCCATGCATCGCCCAAGGATTCGTTCGAGCTGGCGCGGTACGGCGCTGTTGAGCTTTCGTGGCGACACGTAGCGATCGAGCCGGATCTTCTGCATCACCGTGCGCGCTTCGTCTTCGACGAAGGGTTTCTGGCCCGTGACCATCTGGTAGAGCACGATGCCCACGCTGAAGATGTCGGAGCGGAAGTCGAGCTTGTCCCCGAGGATCTGTTCGGGGCTCATGTAGCTCGGCGTGCCCAGGCCGGTCCCCGTCTCCGTCAGATCGCTCAGGGTCTCGTCGCGGGCGATGCCGAAGTCCATCAGCTTCACCTCGCCCTGCTTGGAGATCATGACGTTCGCCGGTTTGATGTCGCGGTGGATGATGCCGCGGAAGTGGGCGTAGTCGAGGGCGCGGCAGACCTGCAGCGCGATGATCGCGGCGACCTCCGGAGGCAGCGTCGGCGAGTGTTCGAGAAGGTCGTAGAGGTCGATGCCCTCGACGTACTCCATGATGATGTACATCGAGCGGCCGTCCTTCACGAAGTCGATGACGTGAAGGATGTTCTCGTGCTGGAGCGATGCCATGAAGTGCGCCTCGCGCTCGAAGCGCTTGGCGAACTGGCTGTCCATCGCGATGGACGGCTTGAGCGCCTTGATCGCGACCGTGCGCCCCAGCGGTTCCTGGATGGCCTTGTAGACCACGGCCATGCCGCCGCTGCCGATCTCTTTGACGATGCGGCAATTGCCGATGCGGTCGCTCATTCGCTCGCTCGAACGTACACCCAAAGCGCCCCCGAGTGTCAACGAAGGGAGTGCTCCCGCGCCGCTCCCCTCGGCAACGGCGACCGGCGCGGGTATCGTAGGACGAGGCGCGAGCGCGATGAGGAGGGAAGGAGGGCGCTGGGGATGCTCAGGGGACGACACGGCCGAAGAGCTCGACCGCCGAGCCCGCGGCGATGAGCGCCGACGGCGAGCTCCTGACGCGCTGCGTGGCCGGTCAAGAAGGCGCCTGGCAGGCACTCGACCACCGATTCGGTCGGTTGGTTCGCCTCGTCGCGCTGCGGGTCCTCGACGAGCGACGCCCCGGCCCGCCGCCGCTGGAGGAGGCCGAGCCTGCGGTCGAACGCCTCTGGGCCCTGCTGCGTCGAAACGGGGCGGGCCCGCTGCGCCTGTGGAGAGGTCGCCGCCTCGACGCCTATCTGGCGGTGCTCGCCCGCCAAGAAGCTGAGTCCTTCGCTCTCGACGAGACCCCCATGGCGCGGCCCGTGGACCTCGTGCGGCCGAACGAGAGGGGCGGCGAGCTTGGGGACGGTCCCGCGGGGCGGATCGCCGAGGTGCTCGACCGCCTGACTCCTCAAGCGTCGGCCATGGTGCGCCTGCGGCAGCGAGGGCTCGACGCCGGCGAGATCGCCACGACGATGGGCAAGCCGCAGCTTTCGGTCGTCGAGGACCTCGACCGCGTGGCTGGCCGCCTCGCTCGAGCGCAGGCGGCGACGGATGCCGACCTCGCCTGGCGGCTGCGCCTCGACTGCGCCGGCTTTCCCGAGCGGGTCCGGGTGGCGCTGCGTACCGAGGACGACGGCCCGTTCCGGAGGACCCGAACGATGGTCGAGGCGACCTGGCGGCGGCTGCGCGAGCGGGCCTTGGTCGAGCTGAGGCCGCGCGTGCCCGGCCCACTCCAGGACCCGGCGAACATCGCCGCGTTCGTGGACGGGAGCACCCGCGGCGCGGAACGGACGCGGGCCGAGGGGCACCTCGCCGTCTGTCAGCGGAGTGTCGATCGGGTGGCGATGCTCGTGCGAGACCTGCGCGCCGCCGCGGTGTTGCGGGCGGCCGAGCCCCTTGGGCCCGAGGCGGCTCTGGCAGCAGCCTGCGCCGCGACGGGACGCTATGCCCTCGCGATCCGCCTGGCCGACCTCGCCGCGGCGCGTCGTTCGGACCGAGCCGCAGCGCTCCGCCGCCTGGCCCAGGCCGGGCGTCAGCTCAACGAGGACGCGGCCCGTCGGGAGGCCTCCCAGGTCTATTCGACCTTCGAGATCCCCCGAGACGACGAAGCCCCCGTGGTCGCCTTCGAGGCGTTGGTGGCCGGCGACGCGACGGCGGCCTTGCGCGCCATCGACGAGTACGCGGCCAGGCAGACCATCGGTCAGCGCCTACGTCTGCTGGCCCTTGCGTCGGGCACCGACCTGCCGCGGGCGCAGGAGCTGGCCCGCGCGATTCACGGGCTCCCGAGCCCCGACCCCGGTCTGAAGGCGGACGCGATCTGCATCCTGGCGCTCCCGGTCGGT
>JALVDI010000696.1 GCA_027009115.1 Polyangiaceae bacterium
GCCTCCGCCGGCGCCAGTGCCTCCGCCTCCGCCGGCGCCAGTGCCTCCGCCGGCGCCGGGAACCGGGTCGAGCGCGTGCCTGCCCAATACGCCGCCGCAGCGGTCCCCACGAGAATGAGGAGCGCCGCGGCCACCAGCAGCACCCTCCGAAGGGTCGGGCGGCCCGGCTTCGGCGAGGTCGTCACCCGGTCGAAGACCCGCTCGAGCATGGCCCGTTCGGCGCCCTCCGTCGCTCGTTCGAGCTCGGCGCGGCTCGCCTCCAGCAGGCGCAGCTCGAGGGCGAGAGCGGGGTCGGCGGCGGCCATGGCCCGCAGCTCCTCGAGCGCCGACTCCTCGCCCTGCAACCAACGATCGCCGAGTTCCTCGAAGCGCGCCTCGTCCAGCCGCGTCATGAGCCCACCCCTCGCTGTATCAGCATGCGCCTCAGGCGTTCCCGAGCGATCCGAATGCGGCTGCGCACCGTGTTGGGGGGCGCGCCCACAGCGGCCGCGATCTCCGGCAAGCTATGACCCAGCACAACGCGAAGTACCAACG
Organism: Polyangiaceae bacterium; assembly: GCA_027009115.1. Lineage (GTDB taxonomy): Bacteria > Myxococcota_A > Polyangia > Polyangiales > Houyiibacteriaceae > JALVDI01. The sequence goes on from JALVDI010000696.1 coordinate 535, forward strand.
CCTCCGCCTGCTCTTCCGGGAGCTTGCCCAGGAGCTCTCGAAACAAGCGCTCGTCGTCGCGGCGCTCCTGCAGCTCGGAGACGCTGGGCGCCCGAAGGTCGCGGTGCTCGTTCCAAGCTCGGAGAGCGACGACCTTATCACGCTCGCGCTCCCGTCGGCGACGCGCGCGGATCGCATGACGGGCAGCGATGCGTCCGGCGTAGTGCCGCAGGGTGCACTCGCCACGGTATGCCCGCAGCGAGCCGAGCAAGGCGAGGGAGGCCTCCTGCAGCACGTCTTCGACCTCGTCCGCCTGAGGGCCGAGTACCCGCTGGATGACACGCAACATGACGGGCCCCGTCTCCTCGAGGACCGCGCGCTCGTCTCCGCGACGACCCGCCCCCGCGCGCCTCGCCAGCCAGATCTCGCGCTCCGACGCCTTCACCACTTCAACAACCTAACCCGTAGCACCTCAGGCCCAGGATCGATCACGCCAATGGCTCCCGCCCGGCGGCCGACGACTTCCTCGAGGATCCCTGCGGTCTCGCCACCGGCAGCAGATAGCCCTTTTTCCGACGGGGCGAGTCGGCCACACTCGGCCAATGCGGTCCCTGAGCTTGTGGCTGCTGCTGGCGTGTGGGGCTCCCCCGTCGACTGGAAGCGACCCCCCCACGACAGCGCAGGCCGAATCCGAAAACAACACCCCCGCACGGACCCAGGCTCCGACGTCCGAACGCCCAGCGCCCAACGAGGAATCCGAGTCCCCAGCGCAAACCGAGTCGGACCAGTCCCCGACCCCATCCGAAGCCCAGCCCGAGTCGCCAACCGGGTCGGCCCAGAGCGCTGCCTTCGAACCGGTTGCCGGGTCCGTTCGGCTCGTGGTCGTGCACGACGCCGAGCTCCTGGGCTCGGAGACGCGGCGCATCGCGCAGATCGCGCGACGGTTGGGCCGAGGGCGCACCCTCGCCGACGACGCCCCGAGCGAGGCGGAGGCACAGGCCGCTCTGGGCTGGATCGAAGGGACGGGGCGGCAGGTCCCCGAGCGCTGGGCTCGCGACGAGACGATCGTGGCGCTCCACGTAGGGGTGCCGCGAACACTGCGAAGCGGCCGCCGCGTCAGCCGAGGACTCATCGGCGTCGCCGTGTTTCGTCCCGGTGCCGAAGCGCCCTGGTTCGATGCACGCATCGATCCCCAGTCCGCCTGGCCCTTCCGTGATGGCACCGCGGCGTGGCTTGCCGACCTGGTGGGCGACGTCGGAGGTTCACGATGAAGACGTTCACGATGACGACCCTCGTCGTTGCGCTCTCGCTTCTCACGGCCTCCGCGGCCGTAGCCGGCGACCGTGTGCTCGAGATCCTGGTGGTGAACATGACGCCGGACGCGGAGGTCACCGACGCATCGCGGCGGTGCTTCCAGCACATCCTGCGGAAGATCCGCGACGAGTACACCCACACGACGCGCATGGGCGAGAGCGCTCTGCTCCGCGAGATCGGGCGGAGCGATCCCCGCGAGTTCATGGACTGGCCCAGCGACGCCCTCGAACCCCTCCGCCGCCGCCAAGACCCCCCCTGGCTCGATGCCGTGGCCCTCGTCGACTGCCGCCCGGAGGCCCGCCGCGTCGATGTCCTCGTCGTCTCGCCGGCGCGGGGGATGGCGCGCATGCGCCTGCGCGGTGTGGAGCTCGACCGCGCCCGCGCCCAGTGGATCGCCGAGCGGATCCTCGAGCACGGGTGGGTCGGCTTCACGCCTTGATCCAACGAGAGGTGCCCGCGAAAGAGCGCCGGCGCCCCGAGCTCGCGGAGAGAGCTGGGCCTCAATCCTCGGCTCGCAGCACCGTGAACACGTTGCGCCCGAGCTGAATCCGGTCGCCTACCTTCAGGGGCGCCTGCCGAACCTTGACACCGTTCACCCGGAGAGAGCGGCGCCCCGCGATGTGCATCGCCTGAAACGTCCCATCCTCGCCTCGCACGATCTGAACGTGCACCGGCGCAATCCACCAGCCTTTGACGACCACATTCGCCGCCTCGGTGCGACCGATGGTCAAGACCATGCGCAGCTTGTAGTCCTCGCCGTCCCTACCCTCGCGCCGAAGGACGAGCCCACTCGACGGTTCGACGAGCATGGTCTCCTGGATCCCCGCCATGCGGTCGACGCTGGCGCGGCGACGCGGTGCGCTCTGGTCGGGCGCAGCGTCCCGGTACTCCAGGGTGTACTTTCCGACGCCAACAGCTTCCCCCGGGGCGAGGACCGCGCGTTCGACCTTGCGACCTCGGAGCTCGAGTCCATTCTTGCCCCCGAGATCGTCCACGACGAGAACGTCTCCGTCGCGACGGATGGTCGCATGTCTCCGCGAAACGCTCAGATTGTCCAGAGTCAAGTCGGCCTCGGGCCCTCGCCCAACGAGGATCTCGCGCTGCGTCATCGGGTACTGGAAGACCACCCGCTCACCGAGCCTGACGACCAGCGTCTTGGTCGGTAGCGCCTCCGCGGCAGTGCCGGCCAGATACGACGCGAGAGGCTCCCCCGCGTCCGGCGCCGGCGGCAGACGGATCTCGTCGTAGATGTCCAGAGTGGCCGAAGGCGATCCGTCGGCGAAGACGTACTCCACGATGCGGTCCGCGATGGATCCATCCGAAGGGAAAGGCTCGCCGTGAGCCTCGTAGAGCGCCTCCGGCTCGCCGTTGCGACAGAAAGCGAGGGTCCGCGCGTCTCCGCGACGGACCACGAGCACCGCGTCCGCTCCCGTTCGCCGGACCGAGTCGAGGAGCATGTGCGGGTCGACGAGGTGGGCCGGCACCTGCGCGGCCGGCGCCTTACGAAACGGGACGGCCAAGCAGAGCAGCAACGCCATGTCCGTGCCGCAAAACACGGCGCGCTGCATCGTCCGGAGAGCCCGGACCGTCTCCCCAACCCCGGCGGCGGCGAATTCGTCGCCGTCCAACCGACCGGCGGAGTGGACCCTGCCCCGCAGGAAGAACAGGAAGCGCTGCCCTGCCGGGGTCCACGCCCGCAGGTAGCCGTGTGTGCCTTCGCCGAGCGCCGCTTCAAGAGCTTCCAGCGCCGGCTCGAGCCCAGCGGGGAGGGGCTGCTCGGTCAGGTAGGGCAAGCGCATGGCGCCCCCGAGCGTACTATGAGCGGACGCGAGGCACCGGGCTCAATCCCTACGACCCAGACCGCCGCCCCTCAGCCTCCGAAGCACCGCGGGCTCCATCGCTGCAGCAGGACGTCCTGCGACGAAAAAGGCCCCGCACGTGGCGAGGCTTTCTTCGGTCGGTGCCCAGACCAGGATTCGAACCAGGGACACGCGGATTTTCAGTCCGCTGCTCTACCAACTGAGCTATCTGGGCAGCTCCGACGAGCGGATGCGGAATCTAACTCGACCGCCCGCGGTGTCAAGTTGCGGCCGGACGCCGACGCCAAGGAAAGAACACGATCGCGCGCGCCCGAGCTTCACGCACGAGCGCAGGGTCGTCGAGGAGCAGCACGTCCACCGACGCCCCATGCTCGTCGGCCCTGGAACGCAACGCCGCCAGGATGTCTTGCACCCGCGCGCGATAGCTGGTGTCGACGCGAAGACCGATGGTCGGCCGCGGCTCGGAGGGCCCGCGCGCAGCCAAGAGATACGAGGCCCACTCGACTTCGGGGAACCTGCGCAGGACCTCGCTCAGGGCATCGAGGAGTGCGGCGTCAGGCTCGGCAGTCAGCGGCGCCACGGTCACCGAAGCCGCTCCGCTGCCGAAGGTCGTCACCGGCTGGGTGGGGCTGGCGGCGGTCGCGGTCACACCCGCCGGCACGCTGGACGGGCGCCGACCCGCCGGCGGGAGGTCGCCCTCCACCGCCCTGGTCGTCTCGTCCGAGCCGGAGGGCGGCGGCGACGAAGCCTCGGCTGATGGGACGGCATCCGAGGACTCAGCGCTCCGGGGAGGCAACGCCCCTTCGGGCAAGGAGTCCGGAGGGTGGACGGCGGGCATCGGGCGCGGGGTCTTCTTGACCTTCTCGAGCATGGTCGAGCTGATGCGCCCGACCGCGGCAAAGGGGCCGGCGGAGTCCGCACGGGAGGCGGCCAGGAGAGGCTCGACCTCCGAGCGCTCCACCTCGAGGGTGTGGTCCGCCGCGATGTCGACGATGAGAAAGCCCAGGTCGTGCGCGACCAGGTGCCGAAACGCCGCCCGCGCGCCGATCTCCTGGCAGGGAACGGAACCGTCGGGCGTCGCCCAACCGAGCCTGCGGCCGGCTTCTTCGAGCTGCTCACGGGTGGTGAAGATCGGCAGGGCGTTCTGACCCGAGCTGTTGATCAACGTCCGATAGTCTTCGCCCCCGGGGGTCCATGTCGCGACGAAGACGGTTCGCTGGGCAAGGGCCACGAGCGCGTCGACCTTGGCCTGCCCCCCCTCGGCCCCCTCGGCGAGGAGGCGGCGAAATGCGGCCGTTGCAGCGTCTACCGTCACCGTACCTCCAATGCGTCGATCTTAGCGGGCCGCACCCCCCGGCAGGCAAGTTCCCCGCGCACCGGACCTGGCCTTTTCGCCCACTGTCTTGACGAGCTGCGGATCGCAGCCCAGGAGGAGCTGCGTGGAGCTAGGCCGCGCCCTACCCCAGATCGCCACGCCCCCGCCGGGACCGCTCGCCACGGCGTGGATCGCCCGACTCGCCGCGACCGAATGCCCCGCCTTTACGGCTCGAAGGGCCCGCCGCGCCGAAGCAAGCGGCGCCGCCCAGGACCCGATCGTCTGGGCCGAGGCCCGCGGCGCCAACGTGCTGGACGTTGACGGCAACCGCTACGTCGACCTGACCGGCGGGTTCGGCGTCGCTGCTGTGGGGCACGCCCACCCCGAGGTGCGATCGGCCATTCTTCGCCAGAGCGAGCGACTCGTCCACGCCCTGGGCGACCTGCACCCAAGCGACGTCAAGATCCAACTGCTCGAACGCCTGGCCGAGCTGGCCCCCTTCGGCGACGCCCGCGTCGTGCTCTCTCTGAGCGGCGCCGACGCCGTGGAGACGGCGCTCAAGACGGCCGTGGTCGCCACCGCTCGGGCTGGCGTGCTGGCCTTCGAAGGAGGCTACCACGGCCTGGCGCACGGCCCCTTGGCCGCCTGCGGCTACTCCGCCGCGTTTCGCCGCCCCTTCGAAGCGCAGCTCAACCCTCACGTGGTCTTCGCGCCCTTCCCCACGAGCCGCGCCGAGCTAGCCCCCTGCCTCTCCCGCGTCCGCGCGCTCCTCGACGACAGAATCGGAGCCGTGCTCGTAGAGCCCGTGCAAGGACGCGGCGGAGTGCGGGTCGCCCCCGACGGCTTCCTCCCCGCACTGCGCGACCTCGCCCACGAGCGCGGCGCACTCCTGGTCGCCGACGAGATCCTGACGGGCCTTGGGCGGTGCGGCGTGCGCTGGCGTAGCGGCGAGACCGCCGACCTGCTCTGCGTTGGCAAGGCCCTGGGCGGTGGGATGCCGATCAGCGCCTGCATCGGACGGCCCGAGGTCATGGAGACCTGGGGCACACCGGACGGCGAGGCGCTGCACACGGGCACCTTCTTCGGCCATCCCCTCGGGTGCGCCGCCGCGCTCGCCGCCCTGAACGTGATCGAACGCGAGGGGCTGGCGGCCCGCGCGTCCCGAGTCGGCAAGCGGTTCGCCGGCCGTTTGCGCGAGGCCGGCTTCGACGTCGCGGGCGAAGGCCTGATGCTCGGCATCCGACGTCCCGAACCGGTGCTCGGTCTGGTGCACGCGCTGCTGGCCCGCGGCTTCCTCACCCTCCCCTGCGGACAGGACGCCCGCACCTTGCAGTTGCTGCCGCCGCTCACGATCGATCCCGCGCTCCTCGACGCTTTCGTCGTCGCCTTGAAGGAGGCGACCTCGTG
>JALVDI010000697.1 GCA_027009115.1 Polyangiaceae bacterium
CATCGCTCACCGCTCACCGCTCACCGCTCATCGCTCACCGCTCATCGCTCACAGCTCACTGCCCGTATTCTTGGCCGCGGCCGGTCTTGGGCCGATGCTGCGCCCATGGGAAGCGAGCACCGAGAACGGACCCAGATCGCGCGGCGGGCGGGCCTCGTCGCCGCCGGCACGCTGAGCTCGCGCGTGTTGGGCATGATCCGCGATGCAGTCATCGCCGCGACCTTCAGCGTGGCCGCAACCGACGCCTTCTGGCTCGCCTTCACCATCCCCAACGCGCTGCGTCTGTTGCTCGGCGAGGGGGCGGTCAGCGGCGCCTTCGTGCCGGTGCTCACGGACGTGCGCGAGCGCCGAGGAGAAGGCGCGGCGGCGCGGTTCTATCGGCATCTGAGCGGCGTGATGCTCCTCATCCTCGTCGCGGTCTCCGCCCTCGGGGTCTTCAGCGCGCCCGTCCTCGTGCGCCTCTATGCTTCCGGTTTCGCCGGCGACCCCGAGCTCTTCGCCACGACGGTGGGCCTGACCCGTGCCGTCTTCCCCTACATTGCCTTCATGGGCGCCGCCGCTCTGCTGACCGGGGCGCTGCACGCCAGCAAGCGCTTCCTGGCCCCGGCCTTCGCGCCTCTGTGGCTGAACGTCGCGCTCATTGCGGCAGCCCTCGGCTTGCCCGCGCTCGTCGAACGCTGGGGCTTGCCCGCGGTCTTCGCCCTGGCCTTCGGTGCTCTCGCGGGCGGGTTCCTGCAGTGGTTGGTCCAGGTGCCGGCGTATCGGCGCGCGGGCTTCGCGCTGGTGCCGGCGTTCGGGCGCGACCCGGACGTGAGGCGCGCGATGCGGCTGCTCGTGCCCTTGCTGGTGGCCCTCGGCGTCTACCAGCTCAACGTCGTCGCCAGCCGACAGCTCGCCTCGTACCTGCCCCGCGGTTCGATCAGCTGGCTCTTCTACGGGCAGCGTCTCGTCGAGATCCCCCAGGGGATGTTCGCCCTTGCCATCGGCTCGGCGGCCCTGCCGACCCTCGCGGAGCTCAAGACCCGTGGCGAGCTGAGGGAAGCCAAGCGCGTGTTCCGCTACGGGCTGCGTCTCAGTCTCTTCGTGGCCATCCCCGCATCGGTCGCGCTCACGATCCTCGCAGAGCCGGCGGTGGCCGCGGTGTTTGGCCGGGGCCGCTTCGACGCAGACTCCATCGAGCAGACCGCGCGGTCGCTCCGCTGGTTGGCGGTGGGAGTCTGGGCGGTCGCGGCCGTGCGCACGGTGGTGCCGATGTTCCATGCCCTGGGCGACACGCGCACACCTGTTTGGGCGAGCGCCCTGAACCTCGTCACCTTCTTTTCGCTGGGCCTGGGGCTCATGGGGCCGATGCAGCATGCGGGGCTGGCGCTGGCGATCTCCGCGGCGGCGTGCGCGCAGCTTGCGGGGTTGCTGCTCTTGCTGCGCCGCAAAGTCGGTCCCTTGGGTTTGCGGGGCGTGGCGTTGAGCGCGCTGCGGGCCCTCGTCGCGGCGGGGGCGATGGGCGCCCTCCTGTGGCTGGCGGCCGGCGTTCGGGATTACCGCGAGGGTGGCACCGGAGCCAACACGGTGTTCTTCCTCGCCATGGTGGTGGGGGGCGCTCTCGTCTATCTGGCGGTCGCGGGGTTCCTCCGCAGCCCGGAGATCGGCGAGCTCCGGCGGGCGCTCGGGCGCAGAGCCTGACCCTCGCCTGCAGGACGCTGCCGACGCCTCGGGGCCGGCGGCCGCCGCCGCCGCGGGCTTGCGCGTTGCGGGGCGGCCGTGTATGAGAGGGTCGTGGCTGCGGCCACACCGCCGAATCGGTTCCCCATCCGCGTCGAGCCGATCGTGCCTCAGAGACGGCTCTGACCCGGGCGCCCACCGCCTGGGACCCCGCAGCGGAGGGAATGGCTGGGGAGGGCGTTGCGGCTCTTGGGGCGGAACATGGACCGAAGCGCAGGCGCCACGGGGCGTGGCGGAGCAGGAATATGGCAGAGAGCGCGACAGCCGTGGTGGACACGGAGAAGGACGGCCCGCTCGCGGCGAGAGCCGAGGGTGACGGGGCACGGGAGCCCATCGTCGACAAGGTCGTGGGGATGTCCGATCGAGCGATCCAGCGGGTCACCGGCGGCAATGCGTTCCTGCGCGGGCGACTGTACGCGCGCCGCAAGTCCGTCGAGGGGCTGCGCGCGAGCGGCCCGACGGTGCAGGGCGAGATCCACGTCCGGAGCAACGACGAGCCCTATCGCACGAAGGTCACCCTCGGCGACGACGACAGCTTCGTGTCCGAGTGCAACTGCCCTGGCTGGCGCGGTCCGACCGGGCATTGCAAGCACGTCGCGGCGGTGATCGTTGCCCTGCGGGACAAGCACCGGCCCCCGCGGCCCAAGAACCCACAGAGCGGTCAGGGTGGCGGCGACGAGGGGGGCAGCAAGCGCAAACGTCGCAAGAAGAAGGCGAAGGAGAAGCCGCAGCCGGTCCACGTCCCTCAGACCGTGAGCGTGGGTGGCAAACGTCGGTCGCGGCGCCGGCGCCGGCGGGGCGCGAACGGGGCCGACAACCTCGAGGTGGTGTCAGCGCGCGACCTTGCAGGGCGCCTGGGTGAGTCCCGCGGCGCCATCGACGCCTGGCTCCCGCCGGACGCGCGCACGAAGCCCCTCGAGTTCGAATACCGCCTGCTCGTTCGCTCCGCTTCCATCGCCGTCACCCCTGTCATCGAGGGGTCGCGCACGGCGGTACCGATCGTCGACTCGTTGAGCGCCTTCAACCTCGTAGGCATCGAGGACCGACCGCTGATGCGCGCTTTATCCCGAAGTGTCGTCCGGGGTCAGCCGGCGACCGCGGAGCTTCGTGGGGAGGACGCCGCCGAGGTGCTCGGGCTCCTCAAAGGTCGGCGTGTGCTCCTGGAGCCAGCCTCCATGGAGCTGCGCTTCTCCGACGAGCGCCTGCTTCCGTCCATTGAGCTCGACAGCGCAGGCGACGAGATGTTGCGGACCCGCGTCGTCTTCCTCAGCGAGAACACGAAGCGTCGCTTTCTTCTCAGCCAGGGCGCGTGGTTCGAGGGCACGCCGGGGTGGCACATCGACGCCTCCGAGGGGGTCGCGCGCCCCATCGCCGAGTCCGTCACGCCCGGCATGCTCCAGCGGCTGTACCGCTCACCGTCCTTGATGCACCCGATGGCGGCGCTCCCGGACCTTCTCGGCGACCACATCCCCCGCGTCGCCGTTACGTTGAACGCTGCGCTTCCGGACCTCGAAGCGATCGCTGACGTGGTCGACGCCACGCCTCAGTTCGAGCTCTGGGTTACCGGAGATATCGTCGAGGCGCATGCGAAGTTGAAGGCGCGCTACGGTGAGCATTCCTTCGACGTGCCGGCTGCGGGGCTGCCTTCGCCACTGGCGTTCTTGCCTCCGACGGAGGGAAGCCGGCGCCCACGCGTGATCCGGCGCGACGTCGGCGCTGAGGTCTCTGCGGTGCAGAAGCTCTTGGCTCTGGGCTTCGAGGCCGACGACGTCTCGGACGAGCTCTTGGCGACCGGCGAGGACGCGATCCAGTTCTGGAGCGAGGGCATCGGCACCTTGCCCGAGGAGTGGGACCGCTTCGTGCCCGACGATCTGCAGGAGGTCACCATCCGCAAGGAGGCGATCACCTCGCAGATGCGCGTGTCGAGCGGGGTCGACTGGATGAGCCTCGATGTCACCTTCGCGGCAGGGGATGCGGTGGTCACCGAGGAGGAACTGCGGGCCTGCCTCGAGAGCGGGCAGCGCATCGTGCGGCTGAGCGATGGGACCTTCGCGCCCGTCGATCCGGACAAGGTGGCCCAGGTGCTCGAGCGGATGGCGGAGATCTACGCGACCGCCGGTCAGAAGAAGAAGCTTCCTTTGAGCCAGGCTGGCCGTATCCAGGATCTCATCGGTCTGGTCGACACCTCCGAGGTCAAGCCGAAAGCCCGCGCGCTCTTCGAGAAGCTCGACAACATCGACGAGATTCCATCGGTCGCCAAGCCGCGTTCGCTCAAGGCGACGTTGCGGCCCTATCAAAAGAAGGGGTTCAGCTGGCTCGTGTTCCTCCACGGCATGGGCATGGGCGGCATCCTCGCCGACGATATGGGGCTCGGTAAGACCCTCCAGACCATCGCGCTCCTGGTGCATCTGCGCAGCAAGCTCAAGAAGCGGCGGCTGCATCTCGTCGTCGCGCCGACGTCGGTGGTGCCCAACTGGGAGCGCGAGATCCACAAGTTCGCGCCGAACCTCAAGACGGTCGTATGGCAGGGGCCGGGGCGTCATGACCGCCGCGACGAGCTGGAGACGGCGGATGTGATGATCACGTCCTACGCGCTGCTTCGGCGGGACGAGGAGCTCCTGGCCGGCCTCGACCTCTACTACGTGATCCTCGACGAGGCGCAGCACATCAAGAACCCCCTCAGTCAGACGGCGCGAGCGGCCAAGAGGCTCAAGAGCGAGCGCCGGTTGGCGTTGACCGGCACGCCTATCGAGAACCGGCTCAGCGAGATGTGGAGCATCTTCGACTTCGTCTCGCCTGGGCTCTTGGGCGATCTCAAGAAGTTTGAGGAGAACGTGGCGCGCCCGATCGACCGCGGCGATGAGGAGACGGCGCGGCACCTACGCAACACCATCCGTCCCTTCGTCCTGCGGCGGCTCAAGTCCGACGTCGCCGAGGATCTGCCCGAGAAGATCGAGCAGGAGATCGTCGTGCCAATGAGCGAGGATCAGGCGGCGCTGTACCGGCAGATCTTGCGCGAGGTTCGCAAGAGTGTCCTGTCGGAGGTCGAGAAGAAGGGCATCAGCAAGAGCCAGATCCAGATCCTCGCGGCGCTGACGCGGCTGCGCCAGGTCGCCTGCGACCCACGGCTAATGAAGCTGGAGAACCGGGAGTTCACCGACGAAGACAGCGGCAAGCTCGGCGCCTTGCGCGAGATCCTCGCCAACGCGAAGAGCGGCGGTCACCGGGTGCTGGTCTTCAGTCAGTTCGTGACGATGCTCGAGCATATTCGTCACGCCCTGGAGGAGGATGGGATCGTGTACGAGTACCTCGACGGTTCCACCAAGGATCGGATGGAGAGGGTCGAGAGGTTCAACTCGGACGAGTCGATCACGGCGTTCTTGATCTCGCTCAAGGCGGGTGGGACGGGCCTCAACCTCGTGGGCGCCGACACGGTGGTGCACTTCGATCCCTGGTGGAACCCGGCGGTGGAAGATCAGGCCACCGATCGTGCGCACCGCATTGGGCAGACGAAGGTGGTCAACGTCTATCGACTCATCGCCGAGGGGAGCGTCGAGGAGAAGATCCTCGAGCTGAGCGCCAAGAAGCGGGCGCTGATGGAGAACGTGCTCTCGACGGAAGGGAGCCCTCTCAAGGGGCTGACGAAGAAGGACGTCGACGCTCTGTTCAGCGATTGATGCGGACCTTGAGGGGTGGGCGACCGTCCTGGACCCGACGCTTGCGCCGGGCTCTTCGTCGCGTCGTCCGGCGCCGATCTCTCAGTCGTGGTGTGCGACGAGATCGAGGGTGCGGCGCGTCCAGTCGGTGATCTCGACCTGGGGCGTCGCGATCCCTGTGAGGCGCAACAGCACGCGGACGCTCGCACGGGTCAGCAGGCGGTAGTTCTCGTCGTCGAAGAAGGGGAAGTTCGCGTAGAGGACCTGGGTGGCCCCCGGTCGCGATTCGACGCGGACGTAGCCCGGACCGCGCCGGAGGATCTGCCAGAGTGTCGGGATGCGTCGAAGCATGAACCCGGGCGTGCTGAGGCGGAGGATTGCCGTGAGGAAGCGATGGGCACCGAACTCGGCGGCTTCCTCGAGCAGAAGCTCGAAGCGTCCCGCGTCTCCGTCGGCGAGCCCGCGGCGCAGCGCCTCCAGCACCTCCGCGAGGACCTGCTCGGGGTACCATTCGCTGGCGATGGGGTCGGCCAGCATCTCGCGCGTCGCGTCGCTCAGGTGAGGGTCGAGGGCTCCCGGTGAGCCGCGGTGTTCGAGGAAGCGGTGCGCCGTGACGAGCCAGGTGCCTTTGACCTCGTAGGCGCCGTCGGGGGGCGGGCTGGCCTCGGACGCAGGCATGGCGTAGCGGGTTCGGCTCGGGCGCTCACAGGCGCTCGATGACGGCCCGGGTGAAGTCGTCGGTGCCGAGGTCGCCGCCGATGTCGCGCGTCTTGCTGCCGTCGGCGAGAGCGCGGTCGTAGGCCGAGCGGATCCTCTCGGCTACGGGCCGGCAGTCTTCGTAGCCGAGCACTTCGGCCATGTGGTTGAGCATCATGACGCCGCTCATGAGGAGCGACATCGGGTTGGCGATCCCCTTGCCGGCGATGTCGGGCGCCGAACCGTGGACCGCCTCGAAGATGGCGTAGTCGTCTCCGATG
>JALVDI010000698.1 GCA_027009115.1 Polyangiaceae bacterium
CACGAAGCCCTCGGCGCGCTCCTCGTCGCTGAGGCAGTTGGGCTCGTCCGCTCGCACCTCGCCTTCGCGCAGGCGAACCCGGCACGCCCCGCAGCCCCCCATGGCGCAACTGAAGGGCATCTCCACTCCAGCCGCCAGCCCGGCCTCCAGGAGTGTCTGCCCTGGTTCGGCGCGGGCCTCGACGATCCGTCCATGCGCCCGGATGGTCACCGGCTGCACGTCCCGATCGTCCGCGCCCTCGGTGCGGTCTTCGGGGCTGTGGAAGCGCTCCTCGTGGATCGTCGTCACGCCCCGGGCCCGGAGGGCCTCGCGCACCGCCTCGCGCATGGGCGCCGGGCCGCATACGTAGTAGTCGACGTCGTCCCCCTCGAAGCCGAGAGCGTCGAGGCGCTCGGAGGTCACGGCCGCGTCGAGCCGACCGCGAGCCCCCGGCCAGCCTTCGTCCGCCTCTTCGAGCACATGGTCGACGACGAAGCGTGAGCCGTAGCGCGCAACGAGGGCGTCGAGCCGCTCTCGGAAGATCACATCGTCGATCCTCCGGTTGCCGTAGATGAGAACGAGCTGCGAGAAGGGCTCGACGGCGAGCACCGTCTCGGCGATCGAGACGATGGGCGTGATGCCGCTGCCCCCGGCGAGGAGCACGAGCTTGCGGCGCCGCGAGGGGTCCGGACGAACGACGAAATCGCCGGAAGGACCGAAGACGCGGAGGACCTGGCCGGCGGCGGCGTGGTCGACGAGGTGGTTGCTGACCCGACCGCCCGCCACGCGCTTGACGGTGATGTGCCGGCGGGCGCCCGGGAGCGCCGCATTCGCCAGCGAGTAGGCGCGACGGAGGGTCTCACCCCGGACCTCCACGTCGAAACTGAGGAACTGCCCGGGTAGGTGGCAAAGCTCCGAACCGTCCTCGGGCGCCAGGTGGATCGACACCGCGTCGGCGGTCTCGCGGACGACCTCGACGATCCGCATCGGTCGCGGCGAGAGCAACCCCGAAGGCCGCACCGCGGGCTGCACGCTCTGCCCTGGGGGCCGGTCGACCAGCGGCTGCGTCCGCTCGCCGCGCAGCGCCCTGGTGACCATGCGCAGGTCTCGCTGAGTCTGCCGCAGGCGCGGCCCCAGTCGCCTGCGGAGCTCGGCGACGAAGCCTTCGACGGGCGGCCTCCTCATGACCGGAGGATGCGCGATCGGGCCTAAAGTGTCAAGTGTTGCTTGACACTTTGGAGTACGAGGAAGCAACCCCTTCGACACCGGGCCTCCCGCCGCGGCTTCGGGTAGGTTCGGGTCATGGGTTCCGTCGCGTCGAGGCCGGCCGCCGGCCTGCTCTGCTGTCTCTCGCTCGTTCTCGGCTGCGGAGACGACGCCGCACCAAGCGACGCCGCACCAAGCGACGGCGCACCCAACGACGCCGGCACCGACAGCGGCCCACCGCCGCCGCCGATCGCGCTCCCGGAGCCGGGGCCCGTGGCCGGCGCGGGCGGCGAGGGGAGCTTCACGCTTGGGGTCGCAACGGCCGCCACGCAGATCGAAGACGCCAACGACACCGCCGACTGGTGGGTGTGGACGCTGCCCGAAGAGCGGGGCGGGCTCGGGCACGGGACCTTCGTCGGCGACGCCGTGCGGGGTTACGCCCGGCAGCTCGAGGACAACGCGCTCGTCAGCGAGCTGAACGTCGACGCCTACCGCTTCAACCCGTCCTGGGCGCGAATCGAGCCGACCCGGGACGTCCTCGACGAAGAGGCGCTGGCCCACTACGACGAGGTGCTCGACGACCTCGTGGCCCGCGGCATCAAACCCATGGTGACGGTGCACCACTTCTCGAGCCCCGTGTGGGTGGACGATCCGCGGCGCACCGAAGACTGCACTGAGGCACCGACAGACGCAGACCTCTGCGGCTGGCATCACCCGGAAGGCGTCGAACAGATCCTGGAGGAGCTTGCCGAGTACGGGACGCTCCTGGGGGAGCGCTTCGGCGACCGGGTCGACGAGTGGTGCACCCTCAACGAGCCCATCAACTACCTCGTGGCGAGCTATGGGATGGGCGCCTTCCCGCCCGGGCGTAGCCTGCTGCTCAGCCGCTTCGACGACTTCGTGGGTGTGGTGCGCAACTACATCCGCGCGCACGTCGTCCTCTACGACGCGATCCATGCGGCGGACACCGTCGACGCCGACGGGGACGGGGTCGCCGCGCACGTCGGCTACACCCTCTCGGTCATCGCCTGGGTCGCCGCCCGGCGCGGGCGGGCGAGCGACGATCCGGCGGACCTCGCCGCCGAGGAGCGCATCCGCCACGTCTACCATCACGTCTTCACCGACGCGCTCGTCACCGGCCGGTTCGACTCCGACCTCGACCTCGAAGGCGACGAGGCGCACCCGGACTGGGCGGGCAAGCTCGACTTCCTCGGCGTGCAGTACTACTCCCGGCAAGGTGTGACCGCGATGCCCGCGCTGCTCGCACCCCTCGGCCTGACGCCCTGCTTCGCGCCGGCGTTCGACTTCGGCGCGTGCCTGCCCCCCGCCGACCCGACCCATTGGGTCCCCACGATGCACTACGAGTACTGGGAGCCCGGCATCTTCGAGATCCTCGTCGAGTTCTCCGAGCGCTACCCCGGGCTGCCGATGACCGTCACCGAGTCGGGCTTGGCGACCCGCGTCGGGCGCCGCCGCTCGGAGCACATCGTCCGCAGCCTTGAACAGATCTGGCGCGCCCGCGAGGCCGGCGTGGACGTCCGCGGTTACTACCACTGGTCGCTCATGGACAACTTCGAGTGGGCCGAGGGGTACGAGCCGCGCTTCGGGCTCTACGCCGTGGACCTCGGCACCTACGAGCGCACCCCGACGGAAGGCGCGCGCACCCTCGCGGCGATCGCCGCCCGCCGTGAGCTCGGCGCGACGGAGCGAGCGACCCTCGGCGGGCTTGGCCCCATGACGCCGGAGCCGGACGCGCCGTGACGGTCCTGAGTGCCCAACGCCTGGCCCGCAGCTACGGCACGCGGGTCGTGCTCGACGACGTCTCCCTCACCCTCGCGCGCGGCGACCGCGTAGGCCTGGTGGGTGGGAACGGCTCGGGCAAGAGCACCCTCGCCCGCATCTTGGCAGGCATCGAGGAGCCGGATCGGGGCGAGCGGATCCTCCGGCGGGGCGTCGAGGTCGGCTATCTTCCCCAGGAGCCCCGCTTCGAGGGCGATCCCACAGCCCTCGAAGCTGCCCTCGGGGGCCTGCACCGCTGGCGCGCGGCGGTCGCCGAGCACACCCGAGTCAGCGAAGCGATGAGCGCGCCCGGTGCCGATCTGAAAGCGCTCGTCGAGGCCCAGCAGCAGGCCGCCGCGGCGGTGGAGCGGCTGGGCGGATGGAATCGCGAGGCGGAAGCCGAGGCCATGCTCGGCCGTGTCCACGCGCCTGCTCCGGACCGACGGGTGAGCACCATGAGCGGCGGCGAACGGCGGCGCGTCGACCTCGCGCGAGTCCTGGTCAGCCGGCCGGAGGTGCTGATCCTGGACGAGCCGACCAACCACCTCGACGTCGACACCATCGAGTGGCTCGAGGCGCACCTGGCGCGTGAACAGCCGGGCGCACTGCTGGTCATCACCCACGATCGCTACTTCCTGGACCGTGTCGTCGACCGCACCGCCGAGCTCAGCCGCGGCACCTTGCGCGTCTACGACGGAGGCTACCGCGCCTACCTCGAAGCAAAGGCCGAACGCGAAGCGCACGAAGCCCGCGTCGAGCACAACCGCCAGCGCTTCGTGAAACAGGAGCTCGACTGGCTACGTCGCAGCCCCAAGGCCCGCACGACCAAACAGAAGGCGCGGATCCAGCGCGCTCAGGAGGCCATCGCCGAACGCGCACCAACCCGCGAGCGCACCGTGTCTCTCGAGGCCGAGACGCTACGGAGCGGCCGCACGATCGTCGAGCTCGACGAGCTTCGGCTCGAGATCGGCGGCAGGACCTTGGTCCGCGACCTGACCCTCTCCCTGACCGAAGGCGAGCGCGTGGGCATCGTGGGGCCGAACGGTGCGGGGAAGACCTCGCTCTTGCGGGCGGTCCTCGGCGAGCTGCTGCCGGCGTCCGGACGCGTCGTCCGGGGTGCCAAGACGCGCATCACCTACGTCGGCCAGCACCGCGAGGGCCTCGATGAGCGGGCGTCGGTCCTCGACAACGTGACTGGTGGGCGCGCCCTGCTCGAGTTCGGAGGGCGGACGGTCCACGCCCACTCCTACTTGGAACGCTTCCTCTTCGACGGGGCGCAGCAGCGGCAGCCGGTGGGGGCACTGTCCGGCGGCGAGAAGGCGCGGGTGCTCTTGGCCAAGCTGCTCTTGCAGCCGACGAACCTGCTCGTCCTCGACGAGCCAACCAACGACCTCGACGTCATGACCTTGGCTGCCCTCGAGGAGCTCGTCGTCGAGATGGGCGTGGCGACCCTGGTCGTCACCCACGACCGCTTCTTCCTCGACCGAATCGCGACCTCGATCCTCGCCTTCGAGGGCGAGGGCCGCGTCGTGCGTTATGCCGGGGACTACACCGCGTACCGTCGCCAACGCCCGCCGGCCGCACCCCAGGCGGCCGCGCCGAAGCAACCCAAACCCAAGCCCGCCTCCCCGCGGCCTCCCCGGCGCGGACTCAGCGGCAAGGAGAAGCGCGAGCTCGCCTCGCTGATGGAGACGATCGAGGCGCTCGAAGGGGAGCTGGCCGAGCTCGAAGCGCGGCTGGCGGATCCTCGGACCTACGCCGGCGGCGGCAGCGAAGCGGCGGAGCTTGCCCGCGCCCTCGACGAAAGGCGCACCGCTCTGGACGCGAAGCTCGAACGCTGGGAAGTCCTCGAAGCGAAGGCCAGCGGCACAGACTGAGAACCCGAGTCCGAGGCGCTCAGACCCGCGCGCCGGCCACCGCCCAGTAGCCGCGCCGGTACATCCACACACCGACGGCGGCCTTCACTACGAAGCTCAACGGGAACCCCAGCCATACCCCCCAAGCACCGAGCCCCAAGGGGAAACCGAGCAACCCGCTCAGGGGGATCTGCACGAGGGTCCCCACGAGGTTGACCTGGAGGCTCGTGCCGGTCTTCCCCGCGCCACGGAACATGCCCACCAGAGCGATGTGGACACCGACGATGGGCATACCGAGGCCAAGCAGCCGCATCCACTGGACGCTGTAATCCATCAGGGGCGTGCCCGGCGGCACGTCGAAGATCTCCACGATCGGCTCGGCGCCAAGGAGGATCAGAGCCGCCAACGCGCTCATGACCGCGGTCGACAGAGCGATGGATGCGCGGACGACCGCCTTCGCTTCGGGGACGTTGCCGGCTCCCAGGGCGTTGCCGACCATGGCGCCGGTGGCCTGCGAGATGCTCAGACCAGGGACGAAGGCCAACGCCTGGATCCGCAGCCCGATGCCGTGAGCGGCCACGGCGACGGGGTCGATGCGACCGAGCATCCCGATGATGGACGCGAAGCTCGCGTTGAGAAGGATCAGGTCCAAGGCCGCCGGCCAGCCGACCCGAACGAGGGAGCGGGCGAGCGGACGGTCGAGGGGCGCCGGCCGCAGCCGGAGGCTCAGCCCGGCGATGGGACGCAGCCGGAGGATCGACACGAGGGCCGCGACGCCGCAAGCCTGGGCGAGCACGGTGCCGAGGGCCGCTCCCTGAACGCCCAGGGAAGGCAGCCCGAAGTTGCCGAGGATGAGCCCATAGTTGAACAGAACGTTGAGAGCGTTGGAGCCAAGGGAGATCAGAAAGGGGAGTCGGGTATTGCCGACTCCGCGAAGCACGGCCGCGTACAGAGTGCTCAGGTAGTAGAACACGCAGAAGCTGAGGTTCGGCCGGAGGTAGCTCAGGCCGAGCTCCAGCGCCGCCCCTTCGGCGCCCAGGACCCGCAGGATGGCTGGCGCCGTCAGGTTGCCCACGACCGCAACGGCCGCCGCCACCAGCACCGTGAGCTGCGTCGCCTGCTGCAGGACGTGGCTGACGCGCTCCGCATCACCGGCGCCGTGCGCCCGGGCCACGAGCGCGACGGCGCCGACGACGAGCCCGAGCATCGCAACCATGAGGAGGAACACCACCTGCGTCGCGAAGCCGAGCGCTTCGAGGGCCGCGGGTGCGTTCGGCAGCCGGCCACACATCGCCGTATCGACGGCGAGGGCCAACACCCCGAGCACGTTCAGGCCGATCACCGGCAGGGCGAGGTCGAACAGGCGTCGGGCGATCGACGCCGTCGGGGGGGCGGGGCTCAGGGTTCGCCTCGGCCGCAGGGCCTGCCGAGGATCGCCAGGGCGGCGGCCGCCGCCGTCTCGACCCGCAGGACATGACGCGCGAGCGCCAGCCGCGCCCAGCCGGCCTCGTCGAA
>JALVDI010000699.1 GCA_027009115.1 Polyangiaceae bacterium
AAGGCAACGCGCACCGGCTCCTTCGAGCATCCGCTGCAGGCCTCGACGGACGGCGTCGTCGTCGTCGACGAGCAGCACCCGCGCGTCCAACCCGACCTCCGTGGAAACCGGCAGCGGCGTGGGTCGAGGCCTCGCGTCCGGTGCGATGGGGAACCGAATCTCGAAGCTCGTGCCTCGACCCTCTTCGCTCCAGAGCGAAATGCGGCCTCCGTAGGTCTCGACGCAAGCTTTCACCGAAGACAGGCCCAGACCCGTGCCCCGCCCCGCGTCCTTCGTGGTGAAGAACGGCTCAAAGGCGCGTGCGCGGACCTCCTCGCTCATCCCGACGCCATCGTCGCGCACCACGAGCATCACGCCTTCATCGACGGACCTCGCGGAGATCTCCAATCGCCCCCCGTCGGGCATCGCGTGCACAGCGTTCACGACGAGGTTGAGCAGCACCTGCTCAAGCTGTGCCCGGTCGAAGAGAATTCGCGGCAGCTTGTCCGGCAGCTCGACGAGCAGCTCGATGTTCTTGGGAACGAGCTGGCGTAGGGTCTCACGCAAAGCTGCGAGCGCCGCCACGAGGTCGAGGGCCTGCGGTGCGACCGGTTCGCGCCGCGTGAGCATCAGCAGGCCACGGGTCAACTCCGCACCGCGCATCGCCGCAGCGGTCACTTCGTCGAGCACGCCCTGGGCCTCCGCCGGAAGGTCCTCGCGCATCTGGAGAAGCGAGACCTGGGCGACTATCGCCGCCAAGAGGTTGTTGAAGTCGTGCGCCACCGATCCGGCGAGCTGTCCGAGCGCTTCGAGCTTCTGCGCGTGCGCGACGGCCGCTTGCATCTGGCGCATGGGCCGCAGGTCCGTCAACGAGAGAGCCACGGTGTCGGCTTCCACACGGCTGGCCGCGACACGTACCTCGACCGGACCTTCGTCGGTGTTCACGTGGGCTTCGTAGGTTACGCTCGTCGCTTTCGAGAGGCGCCGCCGGGTCCCCTCCCACCCGTCCGCGCCGAAGACAGCGCCCACCTCCCGGCCGACGGCCCCGCCCAGGAGCGCATCGGCGGCCGCGTTCCCGTAGGTCACGCGCCCCGCTTCCGCGAGAAGCTGCGCGTCAGGGCTGCGCTCCACGAGCGTCGCGAGGACTCGCCTGTCCGCTTCCAGGCGCTCTTGCGCCTGCCGGCGGCGAAGCAGTTGGTAGAGCAACCCCCCCATGAGAAGCCAAAGCACGCTTCCCCCGAAAAGCAGCGCCTCCGGACCGCCCCAACGGAGGGAGGCCAGCGTCGAGGGCTTGGCCGCCACTTCGATCTGCCAGCGCCGCCCGAGCGCCTCCGTCTCTGCTTGGCCCCGGACCCCATTCGTCGTGGACCTGGCCCAGCCTTCCGAACGAAAGAGTTCCACGGCGCCCTGCGTCAACCGCACCTCGTAGTCGTCGAGGACCCCCTCGGCGAGCGCCTGGGGCACGAGCACGTCGAAGGAGAAGACGGCGTTCACGAAGCCCTGAAGGCGACCCTCTCCGACGACGGGAAAGTAGAGAGCGATGCCTTTGCCTCCCTGAAAGAGATCGATCGGGTCGGTCGCCGCCATGCGTAAGCTCCGGCGTGCCCGCTCAATGAACGGCGCCGCCTGGGGATGCTCGTCGACATCGCGTCCCAGCGCCGCTTCGTTCGTTTCGAGGGGGGTCACGAGCCGGATGACCCCGTCCGCGTCGATCCAGTTGATCGCACGGAACCCGGGGAGGTCCGCCCGGAGGATCTCGGCCTGGCGCGCGAAGCTGGCGTCGTCCGGGAGGAGCCCCGCCGCTCGTTCGCGAGCCACCGTGTCGACGAGGAGCGCGCGGGTGCGCACGAAGCTGCTCAAGCGAGCCGCGGCCTGCGCGGCGACGGTGTCGACGTGGCTCCGGATGCTCCGGCGCTCCGCGTCGCGGAGCATGCCGTAGGCCGCGGCCACGGTCACGGCGCCCACCGTCACGAAGACGAGCGTCAGCCGAGCCGGTGAGAGGTTCCCGCGCATGGGAGCGAGTTCGAGTCTCGCACGCCGGGCCCGACACCGAAACCAAGCCAGCGGGCTTGAGGGAACTCAAAAAATCGCGGCTTCCGTGTGCCGCCCAGCACCCAACGATGCTAAGAACGGGCTGTGCGCGCCTTCGCACTCCTCGTCGCCATTGGCTGCACCGTCCCCGCTTGTGAGACGACGCTCATCGACCCCGCGGTGGACTACGGCGACGAGCCCCCCTATGTGCCGGAGGGCGAACCGCACTTGGAGCTCGGCTACTACACCGAGCAACTCTACGCCCCCCTCGAAGAGGGCGACGCCTGCTACGTGATCTTCGGCCTGCAAGGCGGCACCTGGACCATGCCCGCGCTGCGCGCCAGCGGTGTCCTCGCCGACCTCGTGGTGCAATGCTCGCTCACCACGGACGCCGGAGAGCCTCTCGGAGCGACCGATGAGCCGCAGCGCTTCTACCTGGCGCCCGACGGCTTGATCGAGGTTCAGGCCTTTCCCGTACCGGTGACTCACGCACCTCCCCGCGAGGCCGATCCCATCGACGACCTCTTCGGGCAGCGCGCCACCTTGGAGTGCCGGGTCGTCGACACCGAGGGGCGCGAAGCGACCGCGAGCGTGGATTGTGTGCTTGAGCAACATTGAGGGTGGAGGGACTGCGATGATGCGCTGGATGGCCGTCGCGGCCACGCTCCTTGTCCTGGCGACCGCCTGCGACAAGAAGCGGGTGGTCCACCGCGCCAACTGCGAAGTGTGCCACCTGCCCCGGGACGAGTCCGGGACGCCTCACGGAATCGAAGCGGCGCACCCCTGGGCGGAGCTCGAATGCGTGACCTGCCATGGCGGGCAGGATTGGATCTGCGACGGCACCCTCACGACGCCGGACGGGGGAATGGGCGACCCCCGCTGCGACGGAGAGTGGGTCTACGACAAGGAGCGCGCGCACGTCTCCCCTGGCGACGGTCCCGCGTTCCTCAAGAACCTCTCGGCCCGAGAGCTCGACGAGGTGGACCGCGACTACCTTCGCTTCATCAACCCCGGCGACCTGCGCGTGGTGGATTCGACCTGCGGGCGCTGCCACGCCGACATCACCTATCGAGTACGCACTTCGACCATGGCGCACACCTCCGGCGAGGTGACCGTCGCGCGCTACCGAGCCGGAGCGCAGCCAACGCCCCACGGCATCTACAGCGCCGTGAACCTCAGCGCGGAGCCCAACCCGCCCTGCGGCGTCGCCGAGCTCACCCAACTCGCGCCACCTCCGATGGACCTCGCCTCCTCGGACCCAGCCACGGAGCTGAGCGTCGCCAACGCGCAGGACCAGTACATCGTCAAGAGCTGCCTGCGCTGCCACCTGAACGACTTCGGCGAGAACCGCTTCACCGGCGACTTCCGTTCGAGCGGGTGCACCGCCTGCCACATGGAGTACGCGGACGACGGGCTGAGCCGATCGGCCGATCCGCGGATCTCGCACGAGACCGTGCCTCACCCCCGCACCCACGAGATCACCGCAGCGCCGTCGACCACCCAGTGCACCCATTGCCACTACCGCGGCGGCCGCATCGGTATGAGCTACCAGGGCTACCGTGAATCCGGCGGGCCCGGCTTCAACCCCCCGAACCCAGAGGTCCTTGGGGTGGCTCAGCACGGGCACGACGCCGCCTACTATCTGACCGACGAGGACACCTCCAACGACTTCGATGAGACACCGCCCGACGTGCACTTCGAGGCGGGCATGCATTGCGTGGACTGCCACTACGAGGAGGAGGTGCACGGGGACGGTCACCTCTACGCCGACACCCAATGTGCGGTTGGCACGGAGTGCGAGGACTGCCACGGCACCCTCGACGCCTACGCAGAGCCCTCGGTCCTGCGCGACAACTTTTATGTGCGCGACGGGCGACGCTACCTGCGCACCAAGGTGACCGGCCTCGAGCTCGAGGTGCCGCAGGTGCGCGACCTGGTCACCCCTGGCTCACCGAGCTATTCGGAGCCCGCGGCGATGGCCATGGACGCCGCCCATCTGCGCGACCTCGAGTGCTACACCTGCCACTCCGGCTGGACCCCGTCGTGCTATGGCTGCCACGTCACCGTCGACATGAGCGTCGAGGCTCGCTACCAGTCCACGGGTCTATCGACGGCAGGGCGACCCACCGGCAGCCGGCGGGCGGTGGTGCTGAACGATCTGGTGCTGTTGTGGAACAGCGACGGAAAGCTGGCGCCGAGCATGCCCTCCGAGCGCTTCTTCTTGACGGTCCTCGACGAGGCCGGCGAGCCCACACGGATCCATTCGCGGCCGCGCACCTTCGATGACGGCAGCGGTCCGCGTCCAGGGTTCGGCCAGCGCGCGTTCAACCCGCACACCGTCCGACGGCGCAGCCCGTTCATGTCCTGCGATCGCTGCCATAGCGTCGGGAGCGCCGAGGCGCCGACGAACGAGGCCCTGCTCGACATCACCCACGGTTTTGGCACCGACCGCTTCATCCAAGAGGCCTGCGACGTGACGAACGCCGACGACAGCTGCGACCCCGCCACGGACTGGACCCGCTACCGGCTCGACGCGATCATCGACCGCATGGGCAACCCGCTCGTCGTCGTCGGGCACCCCGATCCTCAGCGCTCGCGTCCTCTCTCGCTGGAGGAAATCGCACGGATGCGCTCGATCGTCGTCGACGACTCCTATCTTCCGACGCCGATTCCCAGCGACGCGCGGACGAACCCGGCGTTCCCCGCAGCCCGAAACGTCGAGTGAGGCGGTTGAGCCTCCTCGGAGGCTTCGACCTCGATCAGCGCAGACGATCGAGGCGGCTGAGATCGCGCGTCATGTTCTTCTGGTGCGCCTCGACGGTACCGCCACCGATCTCGAGGAGCTTCGCGTCGCGCCACAGGCGCTCGACCCGATACTCGCCGACGTAGCCGTAGCCCCCAAGCACCTGGATGGCCCGGTCCGCGACTTCCTTGCCCATCGTCGAACAGAAGAGCTTCACCCCATCGGTGTCGAGCCGCTGACCGGGCGCGTCGAGCTTCATCCGCCCCGCGACCGCGTAGGCGTAGGCGCGGCCCGCCATGTACTGCGCGTAGCTCTCGGCGATGTGGCGTTGAATCTGCCCGTAGCGGTTGAGAGGCTGACCGAAGCTGCGCCGCTCGCGCGCGTAGTCGTTCATGATCTCGACGCACCGACGAGCGATCCCCAGGCTCATGGACGCCAGCGTGAGCCGCTCGATCTCGAGGTTCCGCATCATGTGCAGGGTCGCCGAACCTTCCTCCCCGACCCGATTGGCGGCGGGCACGACGCAGTCCGCAAACACCAGCTCCGCCGTCGGCGAGGCCCGCATACCAAGCTTGTCCTCGATCTTCTGGCCGAGCTTGAAGCCCTCGAAGCCCTTCTCCACGATGAACATCGACAGCTCGTTTCGCGCCGCGCCTTCCATTCGCGCGTAGACGAGGAAGACGTCGCCGAGCTCCGTGTCGGAGATCGCGCCGTTGGTGATCCACATCTTGGCGCCGTTCAGCACGTAGTGGTCGCCCTCGCGCCGGGCCGTCGTCGTCATCCCCAGCACATCCGTGCCCGCACCCGGCTCCGAGATGCACATGCCGCCGATGGCCTCGCCGCGACAGGCCTTCGGCAAATAGCGCTGCCGCTGGTCTTCGTCGCCGTTCTGGTAGAGGTTGTTCACGAACAGCATGGAGTGCGCCAGGTACGCCAGGGTGAACCCGGGATCGGCGGCCGCGAGCTCCTCGTGCGCGATGCACGCGGCGACGGCGTCCATCCCCGAGCCCCCGTATTGCTCACCGCAGGTGATCCCGAGGAGCCCGAGCTCGCCGAGCTGCCGGAACAGATCGAGGTTGAACGACTCGCTGCGGTCATGGGCGGCGGCCTGCGGCTCGACCTCGCGTTCGGCGAAGGCCCGGACCATCTCGCGGAGCTGGCGATGCTCGTCGGTAGGCTCGAAGAGGCTCATGAGCCTGCCCTACCACGGGACCCCGACGGACCGCGTCCGGTGGCGTGCGACTGCGCACCCACCAGCGCCGCCGCGGTGGCTGAGCGCGCCGCCTCCTTGGACGCAAGGGTCTCCTCCGCGAGGTCCGCGAAGCTCATGGTGCTCAGCCGCCGGACGTCTTCCTCCGTGGTGAGCACCGCGAGGGCCCGAGGGTCGACACCGACGACCCGAACCACGAGCGGACCGGCCAGCGGACCCAGCCGAGGATGGTTGAACAGCCCCTGCATGGTCCGCAGGAAACGATTGAAGGGGCGGTCTTGCACCTCTTCTTTGAGCCCCAGGAGCTGGATGCGGCGGAACGCCTCGATCAGGCGACGACCCTCCGGGTCG
>JALVDI010000700.1 GCA_027009115.1 Polyangiaceae bacterium
CACCCAGCGCTGATCAAGCGGGCGACCGGTCGCGTGAGATGTTTGAGATGCAACCAGAAGAAGCGCCTGCGCTTCTCGCGAAGACTTGGCGACAGCAGGATGTGGACGTGGTCGCCTGGGGTGCGGCGTGTTCGCGCTCCGTTGAAAAGTAGCGAGTAGCATTCGGGATCGCCGTGGGCCTCCAGCGCAAGCGCCTGGGCGACTCGTCGAGCGACGGAGAGCATCTCGCAGCGTTCGTGGTCCGAGAGAGGGCGCGTGGGGTCCCGTCGATGGAGCACCCAGTAGTTGTCGAGGCCGGGAACCCATGGTCGCTTCAGGGCGAGATGGGGCGGGAGGTTCACAGGGTCACCCGCTCCCCTTCGACGAGCGGTGCGATGACCGAAGCGTCCCGATCGAAGCTGTCTGGGAACGCGATGAGACGCATCCTGGCCCGCAGTTCCGGATCGAGAGACGCAAGCTTCTCGTAGGGTGTGTGGGCTCCTCCGAGGTTCGTCTCGTGCACGATGAGATCGGCGTCGCTGAGCCACTCGATCAGCGAGGGATCAAAGGCCGTATCGGCGCTGTAACCAAGGGTTCGTCCGCCCGCTTCGATGCGCAGGGCGACGGTGGGAATATGATGCCACGTGGTGCGGCATCGAATGGTGAAAGGACCCAGGGTCGTCTGATCGACGAAGGTCCGCACCTCGAAGAAGTCCTCCTCCTTGTAGGCGGTCTTCGTTCGCTCCGGGCCACGGGCAAGGACGCCCATGCTGGGGGCGAGCCCTGGCCAGAGGTCCCGCGCGACCCAGGGGTGCGTGAGCACGATGGCGCGCCGCCGGAGGACGAAGTGGTGAAAGAACCCCCACCCCTCGATGCCCGAGGCGTGATCGGCGTGTAGATGGGTCAGCACCAGGCCTTCGAAGGAGCCGACGTCCAGATTCGGAGCACCGGCCCGACGTCCGTTCTCGCGCAACATCTTCCGAATCGGATGGGGGCAGTCCACGAGCAGCCACTTGCCCTCGGCCTGAAGGGCGAGGCAGGCGCTGTAGTGAAGAGCAGAGAAGGCGTCACCAACACCGAGGGGGATGAGCGAGAGGGTCATGCGGACCTCCGGGGTGGCTGAGCGTCGATGAGCTTGTCGACGCACGCGCGGGCGGTTGCTGCCGCCGAACCTCGGGGCACCGTCTCGGGTGCGGCGCTCGCCAACTGAAAGAACCCTTCGATCACGGCAAGGACCGCGGCGCTGGCCGTCTCGAGACCGCGCGTGGAGCGCTGCTCGTCACGGCAAACGTCCCGGAGAAGCGCAAGCAGCCGTTCGCGCCGCCTCCCGACGATCGCACGATAGACGGCGCCCACTTCGGGTTGGAACACGGCCTCCGCGCCGAGGGCCACCCAGCACGCCACCGCGCGAGGATCGGCGTCCGGGCCGAGCGCCAGGTGCGCATCGACGAACCCGTAGAGGCGGCGTCGTGGGGTGCGTGCGTCCGGCATGCGCGCGTCCACCGTGGCCTCGAGGCGCTCCGCCAGAGCCAGCAGGATCGCCTGCTTGCTGTCGAAGTGATGATGGACGAGACCTGGGCTGAGCCCGGCGGCACGAGCGATCCGCGCGATGCTCGCGCGCTCGTAGCCAAACTCGGGCAAGACCTGCATCAGGCCTTCGACGATCTGGGCGCGGCGCGCATCGCGGTTCGAGGGGCGAGGCATAATAAGTTGGGTGACCAACCTATAAAGAATCCACCCTTCGTTGTCAAGCGGGTTGGGCTGCGGCGCCCCCGGCGGCCGGCGCTTTGTGCTACCACCCTGCGTCGTGCGTTGGTCGACCATGGCAGCCGTGCTCTTCTTTGTCGCTTGCAACGACGATCCGCTCCCGACGCGGACCTGGACGCCCTCCGATCACGGGCAGCCGCCCGAGCGCTCCGTGGACCCCAGCCGGCGGGCCCGTCCGAGCGAGGCCCGCACCGAGCGTTCGGCGGATCCGCGCGGCCGCGCGGCTCGGGCGTTGTGGAACGTGAGCTGTGCTTCCTGTCATGGGCGGGCGGGTGCCGGGGACGGGCCTCAGCGCCCGGGCCCGATGCCCGACTTCCGAGATCCGCAGTGGCAGGCAGCGGTCCGCAACGAGGACATCGCGCGGGTCATCGTTCAGGGGCGCGGAGCCATGCCGCCCTTCGGCGATGCGATTCAGGCCCAGGGGGTGGCCGCGCTGGTGGAGCTCATCCGAGGCTTCGGAGAAGCAGGGGCCCGTCCCCAGGGCGTGAGCGGCCCATCGCCGGCGGCCGCCCGTCACCCCTTGCCCGCCGCAGCGGGTTCGGCGACCGAAGGAGCGCCTTGAGCCCAGCCCGCGGACGCGGTCTTGGGATCGAAGTCTCCCGCCGAGGAAGATAAGCTCGCGGGGGAGCGTTAAGTGGGTAGGGAGGCCGTGGGGGAGCGTTACGTGGGCAGGGAGGCCTGGTTGCGACAGACAGGCGGCATGGCGAGTCCCTTCGACGGCAGGCTCGACGCAAGGCTCGGAGAGCTCCTGCGCGCGGTTCGGAGGGCGCTCGTGGCTCGCGCGGTGCTCCGCAGCACGGCGATCGTCGCGTTGGTGTTCGGCTCGGCGGCCCTCGCCCTCGCGCTCCTCGCCCCTGCCTGGCCGCGCTGGCCCCTGCTGGCTGGCCTGGGGCTCGGGCCGCTGATCGGAGCCTTCGTCGCGCGGCGGCGCAGGCCCCGGGAAGCGGACATCGTCACCTACATCGACCTGCGGCTCGGCGCCGACCAGGCGATCGTCACTGCGTGGGAAGGACAGCGCGGTGGGCTCGACGCCGTGGCCTTGGAGATGG
This sequence comes from Polyangiaceae bacterium, assembly GCA_027009115.1. Classification (GTDB taxonomy): domain Bacteria; phylum Myxococcota_A; class Polyangia; order Polyangiales; family Houyiibacteriaceae; genus JALVDI01. Next base: position 2,796 of record JALVDI010000700.1, read on the forward strand.
CCTGGGAGCACCTGGGACGGGCGCGTCGTGAGAGCGTGCGGCCGCGGGTCGTCGATCGCCACCTGCTGGGTTTGCCCTTCGCGGCGACGACCTTCGCGGCCGCGTTCGTGGTGCCCGTGCCGCCGCCGCCGGTGCCGCCCCCCGGCGCCGAGGAGCTCCGAATGGAGGATGTGGAGGCGCTGCGTCGGATCGAGCGCCTGCCGGAACTGGCCCGCGACGAGGCGGAAGAGCGCCGGCTGCAAGCGCTGGCGCGAGGTGCTCGGGAGCTCCGGCGCCGGCTCGCGGAGGGCGTCGAGCGGCGAGAGGCTCTCGACGCCGTGCAGCGCCTACGCGAGGGGCTCGAGGGGGGGCGCCGGCGGGAGGGTGCGGACGAGAGGCGGGGGCGCGACGCCGCCGTCGAGGCCCTCGCCGACGAACCCGAGCTGGCTCGCGCGGTCGCCGAGAGGGACCTCGAGGCGCTCGACCGGGCGGTGGAGCGCGCCGCGGCGCGACGGGAGGCGGCGGACCGCGCGCGGGCTCGGCGCGCCCTGCGGAGGGCCGCCCTGGAGGCTGGGCGCGAAGGAAACGAGGGCCTCGAGCAGTCCCTCTTGCGCCGCGCGCGGCGGTTCGACCGGCGCGCGCAGCAGGCGGCGCTCGCGCGGGAGCTGGCGGAAGCCATGCCTGAGCTCGCAGCAGGACGTCTCGGCAGAGCGCTCGAGCGGCTCGAGCGCGACGGCGAGGGGAGCGGGCTTACCCGCGAGATGGTGGATGCGATGCGCCAGGCGTGGTCGCGGCTGACTCCGGAGGAGCGCGAGCGTCTGGCCGAAGCGCTCCGAGATGCCCAGGCCGCCGAGAACGATCAGGCGCGCGAGCAGAGCGAGATCGAAGGAGGGGAGCAGCCGATCAGCGCCGAAGAGTACGAGCGCATGCTGCGCGAGGCGCTCGAAGACCTCGACCGACTCCAGGTTCAACTGGGCGGCGCCGGCGCTCGCTCCATGCCTCTGCCGCGACGGTCGCACGGAACCGGAAGCGGAACCGGAACCGGAACCGGAAACGGAAACGGAAACGGAACCGGAAACGGAAACGGAACCGGAAGCGGAACCGGAAGCGGAACCGGAACCGGAACCGGAACCGGAAACGGAAACGGAAACGGAAACGGAAACGGAAACGGAAACGGAACGGGAGGCGCGGGCAGCGCCGGCGGTCCGACGCAGGCGCTGCCCGGCGGCGATGGACCTCTGGCGCGCGTGCGACCGATCGTTGGCCCCGGAGCCTCGGCACGGCAGTGGACCGAGTGGGTCGATCCCAGCGGAGCACCCACGCCGGACCGCCTCCCGGGTGCCGGCGACCCCACCGGCGGCATCGCCGATGGGGAGGCCGGCGCCATCGAGCGCGTGCCGATCCCCGAGGACTACCGCGAACACGTCCGGACGTACTTTGGAGGCAGCGGCGCCGTGCCCTGAGGCGCCGAAGGAGAAGCATGAACGAACCCAAGGCTCGCATCGAGGCCTTCCAATCGGCAGCCCAAGAGCTCCGCGACGCGGTCGCGCGGGTCGTCGTCGGCCAGGAATCGGTCGTCGAGGAGGTCCTCATCTGCCTCTTCGCTGGGGGCCACGCGCTCCTCGAAGGGGCGCCCGGGCTCGGCAAGACGCTCCTGGTGCGCACCCTCGCCCAGGCGATGAACCTCGAGTTTTCGCGCATTCAGTTCACGCCGGACCTCATGCCCACGGACATCACGGGGACGAACCTGGTGGTCGAGGAAGGAGGCCGAAAGCGCTTCGAGCTCCAGAAAGGACCCATCTTCGGGCAGCTCGTGCTGGCCGACGAGATCAACCGCGCGACCCCCAAGACCCAGAGCGCGCTGCTCGAAGCGATGGCCGAGGGGAGCGTCACCATCGCAGGGCAACGCCACGTGCTGCGACCGCCCTTCGTGGTGTTGGCCACGGAGAACCCCATCGAGATGGAGGGCACCTATCCGCTGCCGGAAGCACAGCTCGACCGCTTCCTCTTCAAGGTGCGGATCGATTCGCCGGATGAGGATACGCTCGTGGGCATCCTCGCGCGAACCACGGGCATCGAAGAGCCCGTGGTCCCACAGGTCGTCGATGCCGAGCGCATCCTCGGGATGCGACGGCTCGTGCGAGAGGTCCGCTGCGCCGAGCCCATCGTTCGTTACGCGGCTCGTTTCGTCCGCGCCTCCGACCCAACCACCACGGACGCGGCCCCTGCCGCCCGGGAGCTGCTCCGCTATGGGGCGGGAGTCCGCGGCGCTCAAGCCTTGCTGCTCGCCGCCAAGGTCGCGGCGCTCATGGAGGGGCGCGGGCACGTCAGCTTCGCCGACATCCGTCGCGTGGTTCATCCGGCGCTTCGTCATCGGCTGATCCCAAATTTCGAAGCGGAAGCCGATGGCGTCAGCACCGACGCGATCGTGGACCGGCTCCTCGCTGAGGTGCCGGAGGTTTCCGAGACCGTGGCGGCGATCGCGTGAGGCGCGCGTTGACGAAGAGGGCGACGAGGTCGTCACCGACTGCGGCCCTGCTGCTCTTGGTGACGACGGTGCCCGCCAGCCTTGCGAAGGGGCAGAACCCGGAAGACCTGCCCGTGGATGTCCGCGTGGAGGGGTTGTTCGGCGACTGGCTGCCCGCGGACGAATGTACCGAAGTGCTCGTCACGCTCCACAACCGAAGCGGCCGCAGCTTTCGCGGCGACCTGCTCGTCGACGCGCGCGACTGGCAGTATCCGAACGCGGTCCATCGCCTCGAGGTCGACCTGCCCGCGGCGGCGGAGCGCCGCTTCCAAGTGCCTCTCGCCATCCGTGGGACCGACGTGCGCGCGCGCTACCAAGCGGAGCACCTGCTGGGTCGGGACCACCTGCCCCTCGACTACTTGGGAGGCAGGATTCCCGGTGTCGTCGTCTTCTCCGACCCGCCTCGGCTTCGCGCCGCCCTCGGCGACCTTTCCTACCCGTCGGACGATCCCTACGGCGGCGTCCGAATGCAGCCGGTGCCGATGGGGGAGGTGGGCTTCGATCCGGCCACCGGCGACCCCGTCGCGCCGACGAGCGCCGTGGGATGGGGCGGCGTGAAGCTCCTGGTCGCCAGCGCGCCCGCCTTCGAGCGTCTGACGCTGCCGCAGCAGGAGGCGCTGCGGGATTGGGTCCGGGTGGGGGGCGGGGTCCTCGTGTTCCCGCGCACCCCAGAGGATCTGCACGGACCGCTCCTGCGCTCGTTCACCGGCGCGGTCGAGTGGACCGAGGGTTTTCAGTTCCCCGACCACGAGCTGCTGGTGCCGCCTTCCGCCCAAGGCCGCGGGTTCGTGCTCCCGCCAGGCAGCAGCGGGCGCCTCGAAGCTTTTGGGGCGTCGTTTCCGTGGGGGTTTGGCCGGATCTTCCTCGCTTCCTACGACGGGGCGGAGAGGCCTCTGGCCGAGACCATCGAGACGCGTCGGCTCGTCACCTCGGTGCTTCGGAGCCCCCGGAACGATCCCCTGTTTCGCTTCGGCGGCGGCGACGACTCGCTCCAGTGGGGCGGCACGGGGAGCTTTCACGAGCTGCGCAAGGCCCTCGACCCCAACGAGTCCTTCCGGCCGGCGCTGCTCTTGGTGGGCCTGGTCCTCCTGGTCTACGTTTTCGTCGTCGGGCCCCTGAACTTTCGCTACGTCGCGAAGAAGAACCGCCCACTGCTGGCGCTCGTCACCACGCCCGCCGCCGCCCTCGGCTTCTTCCTCTTGCTGCTGGCGGTGGGTTACATAGGCAAGGGGACGTCCATGCGCTACCGCGCCGTGTCGCTCTTCGAGCTCACGGAGGGCGACGCCGAAGGACCCGAACGGCGCTACCTCGGGCTCTTCCTGACGCGCTCGGCCACCTTCGACATGCCTTCGGCGCGCCGAGGCGTCACGCGCCTCCTCGAGGGCGGCACCCACCGCCTGACCGTGCTCCATCGCGGCGACGAGACCGTCCTCGAAGGTCTGCAGGGGACCCTGTGGGAGACCCTCTTCGTGCGCGAGGAAACCATCGCTTCGCTCGGAGGGGGAGGGATCGTCTTCGAGCGTCGCGGTCGGAACCTCGCGGCGGTTCGGAACGACTCGTCGACCCCCCTCGAAGGGGCCGTGGTCGTGGACATGCAAGGGGGGGTGTACCCCGTGGGGGACGTGCCCGCGGGGGCGACGGTGGCCATCGCCGGCTCACCGGAACTTACGCTGCCGACCCACGAACATGCGTTGCTTGGTCCCGCCGACCCGAAGCTGCTTGCTCTGACAGAGACGATGGGCTTGCCGCCGGGCGCCGTCGAAGGGTTCTACGGGCTGCTGGTGGCCGCCGGCAGCGGCCTGAGTTCGGACGTGCCCGTGCTCTGGGCACGCCTGCCGGTCCGCGGCGGAGAGGTGGCGGGGCGCTTCGCGCTGGAGTCCGAGCTGCGGCTCCTGCGCGTCGTGCCTCGGGTCGAGAGCGCGGCGATCTCCGTGCAGTGGGACGAGGACGCGGGAGGGGCCAAGTGATCCGAGTCGAGGGCGTGTCGCACCATTTTGGGCAGCTCCAAGTGCTTCACGACGTGTGGTTTCACGTGCCTGCCGGCGAGGTCTTCGGCTTCATCGGTCCGAACGGCGCGGGTAAGACGACCACGCTCCGCATGATGGCGACGCTGCTCGAGCCAGCGGAGGGTCGGGTCCTGGTCGACGGCTACGACGTCAGCGAGCGACCGGCGGACGTGCGCCGCGTGCTGGGGTTCATGCCCGACGGGTTCGGTGTCTACGACAACCTGACCGTCACCGAATACCTCGAGTTCTTCGCGGCGTCCTACGGCATCGGACCCGAAGCTCGGCTCCGGACAGTTCGGGCCGTGATGGAGCTGACGGATCTTGGTCCTCTGGAAGACCGACTCGTGCAGGCCATGTCCAAGGGGATGAAGCAGCGGCTCGCGATCGCGCGCACGTTGCTGCACGACCCGAAGGTCCTCGTCCTCGACGAGCCGGCCAACGGGCTCGACCCACGCGCCCGCATCGAGATGCGCGATCTCATCGCGCAGCTACGCCAGCTCGGAAAGACGATCGTGCTGTCGAGCCATATCCTCACCGAGCTCAGCGACATGGTCACCTCCGTGGCGATCCTCGAACGCGGGCGGATGCTGGCGACGGGGCCCGTGGGAGACATCGGCGAGAAGCTGCGCCCCGAGCGAGTCGTGCGCCTCCGACTCGCCGACTACCCCGAAGGGTGCGATCGGCCGCTGCGGGACCTGCCGGCCGTAACCCACGTCGAGCGAGGGCCCGACGGCGATCTGAGGGTGGGCTATCGGGGGAAGGAGGAGGTCGTGGCGCAGATCGTGCGCGCGGCAGTCCAGGCGGAGCTCTCGGTGCTCCGTGTCGAACCCGAGCGCGATGACCTCGAACAGATCTTCCTCGAGGTCACCAAGGGGGAGCTGCAATGAGCGTCGCCTCGGAGACGACCGCGAAGCCAGGCGCAGGCCACGGACCGGCGCGTCGATGGACGTTGCCCCGATGGCTACGCGAGCCGAACCCGATCCTCGTCAAGGAGCTGCGCAGCATGTTCCGGACGAAGCGCTTCGTGCGCTTCCTCTACGTCAGCACGGGGTTGGTGGGGATGCTGGTGATCTCCCTCGGAGGCGGCCTTGCCGCCAGCGCTTTCACGCCGGCACAGGCCGGTCGCGCCGTCTACCAGACCTTTTTCTCGGCCGCGCTCGGCTTGCTGTGTTTGGTCGCGCCGGCCTACGCCGCGACGAGCCTCACCGGTGAGAAGGAGGCGGGCACCTACGAGTCGTTGATTCTGACGGGGATCGACCCCGCCCGGATCGTGTGGGGGAAGTTCCTCGCATCCTTCGCGGTCTTTGGTCTCGTCGTGGTCGCGCTCTCGCCCCTCGTGGGCCTCGCCTTCCTCTTCGGAGGGATCTCTCCGGGGCATGTGGTCTTTGGGTTCGCGGGCCTCGCTGTCGTGCTGGCACCGGCCGTCGCCCTTGGAGTCGCCGTCAGTGCGCGGGTGCGCTCGACCCGAGTGGCCCTGCTCGCGGCCCTCGCGAGCTTCCCGCCTGCGTCGATGGTCGGCGCTTCGATGCTCGCGCTCCTGGGGAAGCCCGCCGGTTCGGCCTGGGGGCTCACGATGGAGGGTCCGTTCTGGTTCGCCGAGGCCCTCGCCACGCAGTTTTTCCACCCCGATGTGTTCCTGCTGGTCGTGCTCCTGCCGCTCTACCTCAGCGGGATGAGCGTGTGGTTCTTCCTCGCGACGGCCATCGCCGGCGTTCGCCCTGCCGCCGAAGACCGCTCGACCCTCTTCAAGTGGTGGACGCTCGCGGCGCTCGCGGGCCTCGTGGCGATGATCGCTGGGTTCACGGGGTTCGCCGGTCGAGCCGACGCCGCCGAAGTCAGTGTCGCGCTCACGATGGCGTCGCTGGGTCCCATTCTCCTGTTCGCGCTGATCTTTATGAACGAGCCGCCGCTGCCTCCGCGGGAGGCACCGTCGGAAAGGGGGAGCCGCTGGCGGCGGCATCTCCGAGGGCTCTTCGGACCGGGGGCCGTACCCACCGTTCGCTTTGCTGCACTCGCGATCGCTGCGGCTGCGTTCGGCGGCGCGTTGTCCGCCATGGCCGGGCGCGAGGCGCTCTTTCCTGGGCTGAGCGAGGGGGGGCGAACGGATATCGCCCTCGTGTCGGTGGGGCTTGGAAACGTCGCCGTCGGGCTCTTCGCGCTCACCTTCGGGGCCTATGTGCGCGTCGTCCTGCGGAGCGGCATGGCGGCCCGGATTCTCACGCTGGTGCTGCTCTTCGTGCTCGTCGCGCTGCCACTGCTGGTCTCCCTGGTGGTGGACCCCGAGGGACTGGATCGCATGGACGAGAGCCTCCCCTGGGGCCTCTTGGTGACGCCCATCGCGCATCTTTTCGTCGGGGGCGCGGTGATCAACGACAGCACCTCGCGTTTCCACGAGATCGCGGTCCCCCTGGTTCTCTACGGTGCCCTGGCGCTCTTGTTCTGGGTTCTGCTCGAAGCCCGGGTCCGGCGCGTGCGCGGCGTCGTCGAACGGCAGCGAGCCTTGCAGGAGCGTCGAGGTGAGCGACGAGCCGAGGCGGCGGAGCCCGACGCTGGCGGCGAGCCCTGAGTCATGCCTGCCACCCCCAGGGCAACCCCGGATTGCTCACATCACGCCGCCGCCTCGCGGGGCCCTCACGGACTGGGAGCCGCCCGGTGACGAGCCTCCTCGATCCCGAGTTCATTCGGCGTCTGGGGCGCTTGCGGCTGCACGTGCAGCGTCGCTTTGCCGGAGCCGCCGGAGGCGCGCGCCGCTCGACGCGCAAGGGCCAAAGCGTCGAGTTCGCCGATCACCGGGCGTACGTCCCCGGGGACGACATCCGCCGCATCGACTGGAACGCCTACGCCCGGCTCGAGGAGCTCGTGCTGCGCCTGCACGTGGCCGAAGAAGACCTCAGCGTCCACCTTCTGATCGACACGAGCGCGTCGATGGCCGGAGAGAAGCTCGACACCGCCCGGCGCATCGCCGCAGCCCTCGCCTACGTGGGGCTCGCGGGGAGCGAGCGGGTCGGCGTCGCCCCCTTCGCCGAGAGCGTCGGCGCGCCGCTTCCCCCGACCCGCGGTAGGCGTCGCATCGGGGCGGTGCTGCGCTACCTGGACGAGCTGCGGGCGGACGGCGAGACCAGCCTCGCCCGCTCCGTCGAGGCGCTGCTCGCACGTCGTCCGCGCCCGGGCCTGGCGATCGTCCTGAGCGATTTGCTCGACCCGGGCGGTTACGAGCGTCCCCTCGACCGGCTCCAGGCCGCCAAGCACGAGCTGGTGATCTTCCACGTGCTGTCCCAAGAGGAGCTGGCGCCGAAAGGGGGCGGCGACTACGCGCTCGTCGATCGGGAGCGAGGCGTACGCGTCGAGGTGAGCCTGGATGAGCACGCCCTTCGCGCCTATCACAAGCGGCTTGGGGCGTTCCTGAGCGGGGTCGAGGGCTACGCCCGGCGCCGCGGGGCGATGTACTTCCGTGCCGGCGGCGAGGTCTCCTTCGAGGACGCGGTGCTGGCGTACCTGAGGACCGGCCCATGAGCCTGCTCTCGCCGTGGGGCCTCGCCTGGTTGGGCCTGCTCGTGCCGCTCGTGCTCTTGTACGTGCTCAAGCGCCGTCGTGAGACGAAGGTGGTCGGCTCGACGTTGCTCTGGGAGCAGGCGCTGCGCGACCTGCGCGCGGAACGCCCCTGGAGGCGGCTCGTTCCCCAGGTGGCGTTGCTGCTGCAAGCCCTCGCGATCGCTGCGGGTGCCCTCGCCCTCGCCCGTCCGGTGGGCGCCGGAGCGGTCCCCTCGGGGGCTCACGTGGCGGTGGTCGTGGATGTCTCGGCGTCCATGGCCGGCCGCACTCGAGGGGAGCGACGCATCGACCGGGCTCGAGCGCTCGCCAGCTCCCTCGTGGAGAGCCTTCCGCCCGGAGGGCGCATGATGCTCCTCGAAGCCGGCTCCGAAGCGTCGGTCCTGGCGCCCCTGACGAGCGACGCGTCGACGTTGCGGCGTGCGCTGGGGCAGCTCGCCGTGCGGGGCGCATCGGCGGACCTCGAGGGGGCCGTTGCCCTCGCCGCCGAACGGCTGCGCGGCGCCCCAGCGGGCAGCCACGTGTTGTTGTTGACCGACGGCGCCGAGGACGGTGAAATCGCCCTCGCCGCCGAGGTGCCCGTGGAGGTGCGGCGCGTGGTCCCCGAGCAGGACGCGCCTGTCGTCAACACAGGTATCGTCGCCGCCGATTGTCGGCCCGCGCCCGGGGACGCGGCGGATGCGGCAGACGTCTTCGTGCGCGTGGCCCACGTTGGAGATGCGCCCGTGGACGTCTTCGTGACCGCGAGCATCGACGGTGGACCGGTCGTCGCGTCGCGCCGCCTGAGCGTGGAGCCCGATGGAACGGCGAGCGCGGTCATGCGCGCGACGTTCCCTCCCGACGAGGCAGGCCGTGCTCCGATCGTTCGACTCCAGCTCAGCCGCGCCGCCGATGAGGCCGGGATGGACGACGACCTCGACCTGGACGACGTCGCCGTCGTGCCGAGCCCCGGCCGCCAGCGCCTGCCGGTGTTCCTCGTCGGGGACGCCCCCGCGCCGGTGCTGCGCGTTCTGCAGGCCGATCCGCGCCTCGAGCTCTTTGAGACGACCCTGGCCCGCCTGGCTCGGCGAGGCCCCGACCAGCCTCCCCTCGATGGGCTCTTCGTGTACACCGGTGAGGTGCCGGACGAGCCCCCGGCGGGCGACTCGATCGTGATCGCGCCCGCGGCCGACCGCGTCTTCGAGCTCGAGGTCGGCGCCGAGGTGCTCGCGCCGCGCATCGTCACCTGGGACGAGGCCGATCCGCGGCTGCGCTTCGTCTCCCTTGGGGAGCTGCAGCTGATCTCCCTGCGTCCCTTGAGGGGGGGCGGTCAGCGGCTCGTGGAAACAGACCGAGGCGCGGCGATCGTCGGGATTGCGCGGCCTGACGGCGAGACCACCGTCCTCGGCTTCGATCCCGCCGCGAGCAACTGGCCTCGCCAGGCTTCGTTCGTGGTCTTCTTTCGCAACCTGCTTCAGCGCGCGCGGCGACGACGGGACGCCGGAGGGATCGCGCCGGGGACGCTCGGCGAGCCGCTGCGGATCCCTGCGCCCGATGGGACGCCCGTGGTGGTGACGACGCCGGCGGGACATCGGATCGAGGCCGTCTCCCGCGGTGGCCTCGCTGTCGTGCCCGTCGCCGCCGAGCCCGGGGTCTATCGCGCCAAGGTCGCGGGGCGCGAGCTCCACGCCTTGCGCAGCCTTCTCGACCCTGGCGAGAGCGACCTGCGACCCCGCGTCCGTTTCTCTCGGGCGGGCGCGGGCGGTGACACGACCCTCGGTGTCGCCGAGGAGCACCACGAGGCCTGGCCCTGGCTCGCGGCCTTGCTGCTTCTGCTTCTCGTCGCCGAGATCGCGTGGGCGACGCGTCGACCTGAGGCGGTGCCGCGGTGATCCGGCTGGCCCACCCGTGGATGCTCCTGGCAGCGACGCCCTTCGTGCTCTTCGCGCTCTGGCGGCTCCGGCGCCTGCCGATGGAGCTGGGGCGCCGGCGGCGTGGGGTGCAGCTCCTGATGGCTTCGTCGGTCGTCGGAGTGGCCCTCGCCCTCGGCGGCCTCGAGCTCGGCAGGCGGGTCGACCGGCTCGCCGTGATCTTCGCCGTGGACCGCAGCCGAAGCGTGGACCTCGCGCCCGGCGAGACGGAGCGCGCGCTGGCGGAAATGCGTGGCGCCCTTGCGCAGATGCGCCCCGGAGACAGGGCGGGGGTGGTGGTCTTCGGCGCGTCGGCGGCGACCGAGGTGTTCCCTTCGCCGCGGCCGCCCCTCGGCCAGCCCACGGCGAGCGTGCCTCGGGACGCGACCGACATCGAGCGCGGGCTCCGGCGCGCGCTGGCGGACCTCCCGGCAGAGCACACCGGCCGCGTCGTGCTGATCAGCGACGGTGTGCAGACGCGGGGCGACGCCCTGGCCGCCGCCTCCCTGGCTTCGGGTCGCGGCGTGGTGGTGGATGCCTTCGCGTTGGAGCGGTCCCCGGCGCCCGAGGTGGCGGTCGAGCGGGTGCGGGTGCCCTCTGTGGCGAGGCCTGGAGAGCCCGTCGAGGTGCGCGTGGTGACCCGTGCCACTCGCGCGACGCCGGCTCGGGTCCGGGTGAGCCGTGGCGGCGTCATCCTCGCCGAGACCGAGACGGTCGTCCGCGAGGGAAGCGATGTCCTCGTCCTGCGCGACGAGGCACCGGAGTCGGGCATCCACCGCTACGAGGTCCTCGTGCAACCCCTCGAGGAAGGTTACGACGTCGGCCGCGCGAACAACGAAGGCGGCGCCTTTCTGCGCGTGGTCGGCGGCAGTCGGGTGTTGATCGCCGCCGACGAGCCTGCGGAGGCCCGGGGCCTCGCCGAGGTCGTGGACGGCGCGGGCCTCGAGGTGGTGCTCGTCGACTCGCGGCACCTTCCCATCGACCTCGGCGAGATGGCGGGCTTCGACCTCCTCGTGCTCAGCGACGTCGGCAGCCGCGCGTTGGGCGAGGCACAGATGGCCGCTCTCCGCTCCTACGTGCGCGATCTCGGCGGAGGGCTGCTGATGACGGGAGCGCGGCGCTCCTTCGGGCTGGGGGGGTATGCCCACACGCCCGTCGAAGAGGCGCTTCCGGCGACCTTCGATCTCCGGCAGCGACGTGACCGGCTCTCGCTGGCCATGGTCATCGCCATCGACAACAGCGGCTCGATGGGCATGGAGGTCTCGCCGGGCCGCAGCAAGCTCGACCTCGCCAACGAGGCGGCCGCGCGCTCGGCGCTGCTGCTCTCGACCAGCGACCGGGTGGGCGTGATGCACGTCGATACTTCCGTCACGTGGACGCAGCCCATGGCGTCGGTGCAGGACCCAGCGGAGGTCGCCGCGGCGGTGCGGCGCGCCTCCCCCGGCGGCGGGGGCATCCTCGTGGACATCACCCTGGAGGCGGCCTACGCGGCGCTACGGGCCGAGCGCACGCAGCTCAAGCATCTGCTGCTCTTCAGCGACGGGGGCGATTCGGAGCAACTTGGCGGCTGCCGGATGCTCGTGCAGCGCGCGGTTCGGGAGCGGATCACGACCTCCATCGTCTCGATGGGCCTCGGCCCCGACACGCCGGAGCTCGAGCGGCTTTCGCAGATCGGCGGCGGGCGCTTCTACATCGTCGAGGATCTCACGGAGCTGCCGCGCATCTTCACTCAAGAGACATTGGAGGCGAGCCGTGCGGCGCTCGTCGAGGAGCCGTTTCGTGCCGTCCCCGTCGCGGATGGGGCGCCCATCCGTGGAATCGACTTCGGGCAGGCGCCGCCCCTCGGAGGCCACGCCGTGCTCAACGCTCGGGGCCGCGCGACGGTGCTGCTGCAGGCCGGCGACGACGAGGAGGCGCCCCTGCTCCTCACCTGGCAGTTCGGAGTCGGACGCGCCGGCGTCTTCGCCACCGACGTCGGAGCCGAGTTCGCCAGGGGCTGGCTCTCTTGGTCGGGTTACACGACGCTCTTCAGTCAGCTCGCGAGAGACCTCGCCAGACCCGTCGCGCGCCGAGACGCCCAGGTCACGCTGAGTATCGACGACGGCGTCGGCCGGCTGCGGGTCGAGGCGGTGAGCGAGGCGGGACGCTACCGGAACTACCTCGATCTGGCAGGGACCGTGGCGGCGCCGGGCGGGCGTCGGATCGAGGTCGAGCTCACACAGACGGGGCCGGGGCGCTACGAGGGCCGTTTCCCGGCGGAAGCGCCGGGGCCCTACCTGGCGACCGTGCGTCAGGACGGCGGGACGATGGTCGGCACCGCCGGGGTGGTGCGCCCGCCGGGAGGGGAGCTCACCGGCGAGGGAACCAACGGCGCCTTTCTCCGCCGCCTCGCCGCGCTCACCGGGGGCCAGGTGCGCACGAGCTTGCGCGACGTCTTCGTCGATCGTCCGCCGCCGACCTGGGCTCACGTGCCGCTGTGGCCGCCTCTGCTCGCGCTGGCCTTGTGCGCGATGCTCCTATCGGTGGCGCTCCGGCGGCTGACGATCCCCGCGGGGCTGTGGCGGCGGCTGCTCCCCGCGTCAGCGCGCCGGCGGGGCGAGGCCACCGCGCGCGGGACGGCGCCGGCGACCGTGCAAGCGCTCGTCGCCTCCAAACGCCAGCGACATTCGGAGCGAGCGCCGGAGGACCGGGCGCCCGAGATCGCCGCGGCTCTCGACGCTTCGCCAGGGTCGCGGCCCGCCGTCCACGAGGAGGCCCCTGCGGCCGAGCTCTCGCCCGCGACCCCCGAGGACGCGCCGGCCGAGCCAGCCGAGGGCTCCGAGGCCTCGCTCGCCGAGCGGCTGCTGGCCCGCAAGAAGCGACGTCCCTAGCTAGGTAGAGCCCATCTCAAAATAGCATCGCCAGTCGATCCATCGACTGGGTGCGACCCATCCCGCGTCCGCGGCCGGAAGGAATGCCGAGTATTCTCGAGGCGAGAGGACGGCGGCAGGGAGTGTACGCAGGCCACGAAGCACCGGCCGCGATCCCTCACGGTCGATCCTGGGTCGGCCTGAAAGGCCCAGGTAGGGGAAGGATACCGCGCCGCCGTGCGTAGAACACCGCATGGAGACCCTCCGCTGGACGCCTCGAAGGCTGGAGCGGCTGACCGTGGCCCTGGTCGTCGCCGGCGCCGCGCTCATGGCCGGACCCGCCGTCGCCTGGGCGTTCGGGCCCGGTCCCCTGCTGCCGGACGTGCCGCTCCCCGCACCCCTCGTGGTGGCGGCCACCACGGCGCTGTGGGCGTGGGTGCTCTGCCGCCGCCTGCTGGTCGCCCGGTCCCTGTGGCACTTTCTGTGGCTCGGGCCCCTCTTCGGCGTGCTCAACGCCGGGACCGCACTCGCCCTCCTCTCGTTCGATTCCTTTCCCTTCGGGCCCCTGACGGGGTTGCTGTTCGGGATGCTGGTGGGGAGCCCCGTGGGCGCGACGCTCGGTTTGGTCTTCGGGGGGCTCATCGCCAGGTTCGTCGCTTACCACCGCAAGCTCCTCGGCAAGGAGCCGAGCGACGCGGGGCTGCGGCTCATGACGGCCGGCGCGGTGTGGCTGCTCGTGGTCGCCCTCGCGGTCCACGGCTTCGCCCGCGAGATCGGCTGGGAGATGGCGCAGCTCGAACACCTTCGTGGCACGCCCTTGCCCTGGGAGGTGGCCGGGGCAGAGGTTGCGAGCAAGTTCCTGGCGACCTTCGTCGTGTTGGTTTCGCTCGTTCTTCATCTGAAGACCTTGCGATGGAGCCGTTCGGTTCGGTCCGGCGGCGTTCCTCTCCTGGCGGTCAAGCCTGCCGCGGAGCTGGCTGTCGCGGGGCTGCCTCCGCTCGCAGGAGGGCCCGCCTCCGAGGTCCTCGTGCGGCGGGAGTCGGCCGGCAGCGGGCCCTTCCGCCACGGCTCGGCGCACGCTCCGCTCACCTACCTCGCCTCCGACACCGAGCTTCGGACCCGGACCGCCGTGGCGGCGACATTGGCGGCGGCGACGAGCTTGCTCTGGCTGTTCTGACGAGGCGAGGCGTTGACGGGCCGCTTGGGCGAGGGGAAGCTCGCTCGGCTGGGGCGCGAGCTCCTCGGCGGCCCTGACGGGGCGTCGACCCTCGGCTCGCTCTGAGCAGCTTCCAAGAAGCTGGCGAGCTCAGCGATGGGGGACCCCGCTCTGCTGAACCGAGGTCCTCCGATCCCGGAACGGCGAGCCCCCCGGCGCCCGGGCGTTGCAGGAGCGTTTCATCAGTGTCGCAGATTCTGCGACGCCACTTCCTGTTTCTTCAATAATTCCAAGGCACTGAGGGTGGCGTGATCTTCGCAGCAGGGGGTGGCCTAGCCCAAAGCCCTACCCAAGACTGACCGGTGACCCCATGCTCTTTCGCCAGCTCTTCGATCGCGACACCTGCACCTACACTTACCTGCTCGCGGACGAGGAGACGGGCGACGCGGTGCTGATCGATCCCGTCCTCGAACAGGTCGAGCGTGACCTGCAGCTCCTCCGAGAGCTCGGGCTCACGCTTCGCTATGCGATCGAGACGCACGTCCACGCCGACCACGTCACCGGTGGCGGGCGCCTCCGGGACGAGACCGGCTGTCAGACCGTGGTCTCGCGCTTCGCCGAGGCCGACTGCGCCGACCGCCACGTCGAGGACGGGACGTCGATCCCCTTCGGCCGCTACGCCCTCGAGGCGCGGGAGACCCCTGGGCACACCGACACCTGCGTCACCTACGTGCTGCAGGACCGCTCGATGGCCTTCACCGGCGATGCCCTGCTGGTGCGCGGGTGCGGCCGTACAGACTTCCAGCAAGGCGATCCGCGCCGTCTCTACGAGTCGGTGCACCGCCAGATCTTCACCCTCCCGGACAACTGCGCGATCTATCCGGGGCACGATTACAAGGGCCGTCCTTGCAGCAGTGTCGGGGAGGAGAAGCGCTTCAATCCGCGACTGGGCGGTGGTAAGACGGTCGAGGAGTTCGTGGCGATCATGGAGGCGCTCGACTTGGCGCCCCCCAAGCGCATAGCCGTCGCCGTGCCTGCCAACCAGAACTGCGGGGTGCGTCCCGCGTCCCTGAGCTGAGGAGCTGCCGGGTGGCCAACTACGGCTTCGTCATCGACAACACGGCGTGCATCGGATGCCACGCCTGCTCCACCGCGTGCAAGAGCGAGAACGAGGTGCCCCTGGGGGTCTACCGTACGTGGGTCAAGTACACCGAGGTCGGCACCTACCCCGACGCGCGCCGCCACTTCCAGGTGACCCGCTGCAACCACTGCGCGAATCCCCCGTGTGCGCGGATCTGCCCCACCGGAGCGATGTACCAGCGTGACGACGGCATCGTCGAGTTCAACAAGGACGCCTGCATTGGTTGCAAGGCCTGCATGCAGGCCTGCCCCTACGACGCCATCTACATCGACCCCGAGACGCACACCGCGGCCAAGTGCCACTACTGCTCGCACCGAATCGAGGTGGGCCTCGAGCCGAGCTGCGCGGTGGTCTGCCCGACCCACGCGATCGTCGCCGGCGACCTCGACGATCCTCAGTCGGAAATCAGCCGGGTGCTCGCCAAGAACAAAGTCACTGTGCGCAAGCCGGAACAAGGGACCGCGCCCAAAGTCTTTTACATCGAGGGCCACGAGGCGACCCTCACCCCCACCGCAACGGAGCGCGCACCCACGACGTTCATGTGGGCGGACGTCCTTCCGTTGCACGCCGGCGGCGCCCCCGAGCACCCAGCGCCGAAGCGCTCGCTGCCGGTCCTCAGCCGCGACGGCATGAAGCTGCGGGCGCCGCAACCCCAGGGCGACCCGTCCGGCGGACCGCTCGTCTTCGGCGAGCGCAAGGCCGCGCACATGGTGCAGGTCGGCTACAACGCGCAGCACAAAGTCCCGTGGCACTGGCCCGTTCCCGCTTACCTCGTGACCAAGGGCATCGGCGCCGGGGTGTTCTTGTTCCTCGCGCTGGCCTTCGCCTTGGGGCTCGCGCCGTTGCAGGGCTCCGTCGCGGCTGCTGGCGCCGCCGTCAGCGTTGCCTTCATGGGGCTCACCACCGCGCTTCTGGTCTACGACCTCGATCGCCCCACGCGCTTCCTCTACATTCTGCTGCGGCCGCAGTGGCGCTCTTGGTTGGCGCGAGGCGCCGTCTTCCTCGTGGGCTTCTCGACGCTGGGGGCGCTGTGGCTCGGCGCCGAAGCGGGCGCGGCCTTCGGCTGGATCGACCCCGCCCTCGCCGACGCGGTGCGCCCCTGGCTGACCTGGATCGGCGTCCCCTTCGCTGTCGGAGCGGCCATCTACACGGCCTTCCTCTTCGGTCAGGCCGAGGGACGCGACCTCTGGCAGAGCTCCCTGCTCCCGGCGCACCTGCTGGTCCAGGCCCTCATGATGGGCGCCGCGGCCGTGCTCGTTCTCGGAGCGTTCGTGTCCTTGTCGCCGGAGCTGTCGACTCTGGCGACGCGCACCTTGGGGCTTGCCCTCGGGGTCGACCTCTTCATGCTCTTGCTCGGGGAGCTCGGGATGCCCCATGCCAGCGAGGTCGCCGCCCGCGCCGCCCACGCGATCACTCGCGGGGTCTACGCCCGCCTCTTCTGGGGTGGCGCCGTCGTGGTGGGGCACCTGCTGCCTTTTGGGCTTCTCTTTGCGGGCGAGGCGTTGGCCGCC
>JALVDI010000701.1 GCA_027009115.1 Polyangiaceae bacterium
GTGGCGGAGCGCATCCGCTGCGAGCTGGAGGCGCTGACCATCGACGGCCCCGAAGGCCCTCTGAAGGTGACCGCGAGCTTGGGTGTCGCCACAGTCCAGGGTCCCGGGTGCGAGCACAGCGCGCAGATCCTCTTCGAACGCGCCGATGCCGCGCTCTACGCCGCCAAACGCGCGGGCCGCAACCAGGTGGCGATGGCCGCCTGAGCGCGTACACGCAAGGCCTCAACCCTCAACGCTGGAGCCGCAGCGCGAGGCCGCCCATGGCCAGCGAGACCTCGCGGCGTTCGACCGGACTGCCGGATCCGACGAGGCTCCCCAGGGCCGCCGCGAGACGCCGCACCGCACGCGTGCGCACACTCAGAGCAGCATCGTTCTGGCCGGACGAACGCTGCGCCTCGACGCGGAGGGCGTGCTCGCGGAGGACCTCCGCCGCCGCGTCGCCATGCCCGCGGAGGACCTGCGTCGCCGCCGCGTCGAGGGCGCGACCCAGGTCGGCGTCGAAGACCGCGAGCTGGGCGACGCTCCCGCTCCGACGGGCCTCGGCGCCAAAGCGCACGCCGAGCTCCTTGGACGCCGCCTGAGCTCTCGCGTCCCGGCCGCGGTAGCGCAGCTCGACGCGGGCGACGGCCTCGGCGCCGGGACGGACCCGCAGCCGCAAGACGACGCGCCGCTCGGCGCCCGCCCGAAGCTGCGGGAGCGTGACCACGACGCCGCCAGCGCTCCGCTCGACCCCGGCCGCGTCGTTGACGTCCTGGAGCTCGACGCCCGGAGCCAGCGACACGTTCAGCCGGAGGTCACGGGCCGCGACACGGGCCTGCGCGCCGATCTCGGCGCGGAGCATTGGACCTAGCTCGGAGGCGTCCCGAGCCACGAGGTATCCGCCACGCCCAGCGACAGCGATGGCCCGCAGCACCTCCGCGTCGAACTGATGGCCGAGCCCCAGGACCGTCGTCGTGCAGCCAAAGCGAGCCCGGGCCCGCGCCGCCATGGGGCCGAGCTCGTCCGCCGTGAAGGCGCCACCGTTGGGGACACCGTCGCTGAGGAGCACGACGAGCGAACCCTCGGGCGAGGGACGGGCCGCCGCGCCATAGGCCACCCGAAGCCCCGCCTCGATGTTGGTCCCGCCCCCGACGCGGATGCGCCGCAGGGCCCGCTTCGCCCGCCGGCCGTTCCCGACCCGGCTCGGAGGCAGGATCTCCTCGGCATCGGTCCCGTACGCCACGATCTGGATCTCGTCGTCGGGGCCGAGCTGCTCCACCACCGCGCGCGCGGCGGCCAGGACGTCACCCCAGCTCGACTGCATGGACGAGCTGCGATCGATGACGAGGTGAACGCGCATCCGCGCACGGGCCCCACGGGAGACCTCTCCGCCGCGCAGGCGCACGACCAGGTGCGTCTCACCCCCCGCCGCCGGGAGCTGGCTGTGCTCGAGCTCGGCGAACGCCTCGACGCTGCCGTCGGTCGCCAAGCGGCCCCTGGCATGCGCGAGCTCGGCGAGCGGCTCCAGGTCCGACAAGCGGATGCGGTAGCCATCGACGGCGAGGCCGGCAGACGTCAAGAGTGCTCCGAGTCGGGGACGGCCGCGCCCGGTCGAGCGCACGCCCGGCCCGGTGCCGAGGTAGACTTCGGAGCGGCCGGAGGCTCCTGCGGACACGCCGGCCTCGGTTCCCAGCGAGCCCTGTTCGGCGGCCGCGGCCTGAGCGGAGGCAGCGCTGCGGTCCGAGGCGTGCAAGCCGTCCGAACCGTCCGAAGCGCCCGAGGAAGCCCGCGGCTCTGCTGCGACGCTGCCCCGAGCCATCGCCCCCGCCTCCGAGCGGCGGTCCTCAGGTCCTCCACGCCCAGAGCTTCCGGAAGCCGTCGCTGAGGCGGAGCTGCCCGCCGCGCTCGATTCGACGCTTCCGGTCACGGCGCCACCTTCAGCGGAGACATCCGCCCAGATTCCACCCGGCGTCCCCCCGCCGGACGTCCCGACGGACGCCCCCTCACCGGGCATCCCCTCGGCCGACCTTCCGCCAGCCATTCCCTCGCTGGACGCCGTGGCCGAGCCCGATGGCGCCCCCACCGCGAGATCCACGGACGCGCCAGCAGCGACGGTCGACGTCGTGGCGCTGGCTTCGACCTTGGCCGCTGCGCGCGCGTCGAGGACCACCTGGGCGCGGGGCACACCGATGGGGACCCGAACCTGGGTCAAGGCGGTGCAGCCAAGTGCAGAAAAGCAAAGTAGAGCGACGATGGGCGACGGACGCATGCCGAGCGCTTTAGGAAGAAGCGTGCCACCCGCGAAGCGCCCGCCTTGAGGCCCCGCCGGAACCCAGGGTTCACGCTTCGCAGCCTCCGCCGTGAACCTTTCGACACGTACAAAGGCAACGATTTCCGTGGGTTGAATAAAGTCCTGGGAACCTCCGTCGCGGGCTAGCCCATCTCAGCGGCGATCGTCGATCGATCCGTGGCGCATCCGCGAGCCGAGGGAATGCCGAGCATTCTCGAGGTGAGAGGATGGCGGCAGAGGCCGTGCGCAGGCCGCACAGCGGCGACGAGGCGTTCGGAGATGGGCTCTAGCTAGCGCCCGCCCGAGCCGGACCTCATGCTCGAAGGATGCGGAACCCCGAGCACGCCTTCCGCGTTCTCGTCGAGCTGACCCGTGCGTTGAGCGAACGGGCTCTCGCGCTCGAGGCGGCTCTCCACATCGTGACCGACGCCGCCCGAACGCTCTTCGATGGACAGCACGCGTCGATCCGCATCGTCGACGACTCCGGCGACCTCCTGCTCTCCCTCGCCCGTTCCGGCGACGGCGCGGACCGTTCGCCCGTTGCCTTCCGGCGAGGCGAGGGCGTGATCGGCTGGGTGATCGACCACGGCGAGGTCGCGCGCGTCAACGACACCGACGCCGACCCGCGCTTCAAACGCGTCGAGACGCAAGGGTACGCCATCCGTTCGCTGCTCGCGCTTCCGCTGTGGTCCGCCGGCCGAGTCATCGGGGCCCTCTCGGTGACCTCGGATCGCAGGCACCACTTTGAACGGGACGACGAAACCGTCGGCCGCCTCCTGGCAAACTGCGCCGTGCCACCCCTGGAGCGGGCGCGCCTTCAGCACCTGGCGATCACCGATGAGTTGACCGGCGCCCTTCGGCAGACCCAGCTCTACCCAGCGATCGAGCGCGCCATGCGCGCGTGCGCCGACGCTGGAGCACCCCTCGCGATCCTCTCTCTCGACCTCGATCACTTCAAGCGCGTCAACGACGCGCACGGGCACCCGGTCGGCGACCAGGTGCTCCGGGTCTTCGCGCAGCGCGTCCGGCGAAGCATCCGCAGCGAAGACATCCTGATCCGCCGCGGCGGGGAGGAGTTCGTCGTCGTCCTCCCGCGCTGCGATCGGGCGTCGGCGATGCGCGCGGCGGAGCGCATCCGTGACGAGATGGCGCGCGAGCCCATCGTGCTCGGTCCCCGCCGGATCGTGCAGCGCGTCTCGGTCGGGGTCGCTGTCTGGGACGGCGTCGAGAGCGCCGAAGCGCTGGACGAGCGCGCCGACCAGGCGCTCTACGAGTCCAAACGAGCCGGCCGCGATCGGGTCTCGGTCGCCCCTTCCGGATGACCGACCGGAAGACCTCCCGAGGATCCTGGGCTACTCCGAAAAGCGCACACGGATAGGTTCTTCTAGACCAATGTTGGCGGCGAAATTCCGCAGCCGCATGGCGAGAGCACCGGTCACATCCGTCCCCGACTTGACGATGCAGCGCCCGTCCTTGGTGACGACGTCCTGACAGAGCAGCATACCGGGGGCGAGGTCCCGCGCCTGGACGGCGTGGACTTCGGAGGTCGCCCCCGCGGGCTCGTTGCCGAGTGCGGCGGCCACCTCCGACCCGCAGCGGCGTTTCACCCGCGCGACGACCCGCTCCCAGCTCATGCCGCTCGCCGTAGCCGCTGCGGCCCACATGGCGATCTGTAGGCATCGGAGCTGAGGATCGCTCCCCTCGCCTCCGTCGAGGGCAGGAGCCGCGGTGCCGATGAGCCGCGCGGCCCCTTCGAGGCGCGCGACCTTCCCCAGCAGACGCTGACCCACCGACGGAACCTGCGCCAGCATGGCGCGCTCCTCGTCGCGGATGGGCACCCCCGACTCCACGCGCTCGAGCAGGTCGTTGGGCACCGCGATGCTCCCGAGCTCCGTCAACCGCGCAGCCACCTCGAGCTGCCAGCGCTCGTCGGGCGGGACCCCGAGCGCAGGTGCGAGCCGCTTAGCGATAGCGTGGATCCGGTGCGCTCGCCGGAACGCCGACGGCACGGCGACCCCGAGCACCTCCGTGAGGACTTGGACGCACCCCTGCAGGGTCTGGTCGAGGAGCTCCCGCTCCGCGAGGCGAAGGCGGCGCAGCTCCGTCGCCTCGTCCACCACCCGAAGGAGCTCCTCCGGCGGGCAGGGCTTGCTGAGGAAGCGGAAGATGTTCCCCTCGTTGATCGCTCGCTGCGCCGAAGCCAGATCGGCCTGACCTGTCAGCAGCACCCGCATGGTGTCCGGCGCTCGCCTGCGGACCTCCGCGAGAAACGCCGCGCCGTCCATGCCGGGCATCCGCATGTCCGAGATGACGACGTCGAAGGGCCCGTCTTCCTCGAGGATGCCCAGCCCGTCGGCGCCCGACGTGGCCGTCGATAGCTCGTGCTCCATCCCGAGGTGGAGTTCGAGGCCATCGAGCACCCGCGGCTCATCGTCGACGGCGAGGACCTTGGCGGTCACCGCTCCGACTCCGTGGCGCTTTCGTTGGGTGAGCTGAGAGGCAACTTGATGCGGAACGTCGTCCCTTCGCCGACGACGGTGTCGACCTCAATCTCACCACCGTGCTTGTCCACGACGATCGATCGGGCGATGGCGAGCCCCTGACCGGTACCCCGGCCGACCTCCTTGGTCGTGAAGAAGGGGTCGAAGATCCGCGATCGGATCTCTTCGGGGATGCCGCCGCCGTTGTCGCGGATCTCGACGATGGCGTGATCTCCCTCGGCGCGGGTCCGGACGACGATCTTCCCTTCGCCGCTCGTGCCGTGTCGGTCGCTGATGGCGTGCGCGGCGTTGACGATCAGGTTCAGGAAGACCTGATTGAGCTCGCTCGGCAACCCTTCGATCGGAGGCAGTCCGTTGTCGAGATCCAGGAGCAGCTCGGCGACGTACTTCCACTCGTTGCGGCTGACGGTCCGCGTCGTGTCCAGGAGCCGGTTGAGGTTCGTCGGTTGCTTCTCGTCGCCGCCGGGATGGCTAAAGGCCTTCATGGCGGCCACGATATGGCTGACGTTTTGCACACCCTCGATGCTCTGCTCGAGAGCCCGCGGCACGCGCTTGCGAACGAAATCGATGCGCGCCTTCTTCATGGCCTTTTGGACCACCTCAGCGAATTCGTCGGGGTCGCACTCCTCGGCGGCTTCGACGACACGATCAAGGAGCGTGACGATTCGGTTGAAGGCCTTGTCCAAGAACTGAAGGTTGTCTCCGATGTACTGCAGCGGCGTGTTGATTTCGTGAGCGACCCCGGCGGCGAGTTGGCCGACTGCTTCGAGCTTCTGAGCATGGACGAGCTGCGTTTGGGTGGCGCCGAGTTCTTCGACCATGCGTGCCAGAGCGCGGGTCTTCTCCTCGACGAGCGTCTGGAGCTGGGCCGACTGACGGAAGAGCGCAAAGGCCCCACCCGCCGAGCCGGAGGCTTGCTGCTGCTCGAGAGCCTCGGTCAGGACGGCGACGGTCTTGCGCATCGCCTCCAGCTCGCGCTGCGCATCCCCCGAGCTCGGCATCAAGGGCGGGTGAATCGACGGTGTCGGGTTCATGGCATTCCTCCCAGCGCGATCCCGGCGAAGGTCTGGTTCACGTGGACTCCATCGACTTGCTCGCCGTAGGTAGAGAAGCCCACGACTCGTGTATCCGCGAAGAAGCGCCCCACCTCGTCGGCCAGACCGAGCGACTCCAGCTCGAGGCGGCGCAGAATGCAGTCGCAGCCGAGCACCACCGAAGGTTGGCCGATCTCGCGTTGAGCACGTTCGAACGCCCGCTGGAGACTGTCGAGCGGGGTGGATGGCTTGGCGACGCTCAAGACCAAGCCCTTGTCGATGGCGCAGTAAAACCGCATCGAGCCGTCCGCTTCGACGCACTGGATGCTCCGGATGTAGTGCTCGTTGCCGAGTCGGAGCATTACGGGGTGCCTTGAGAAGGTTTCCGTGCACAGCTCCTCGGGAGCTACGCCGACCGCGGCAGCATAGGCGGTCGCAGCCGGATAACCGTTGATCTCGCGGACTAGCCGCTGCGCCGGGTCCGCGGCGGTGATCACGAGGCGCCGATCGGTCGGCACGTGATGCATCACCTTGATCGTGGTGAAGGCCACCGGCGTGTGGACGATCAAGAGGACTGCGGCATTCGAGCGAAAGCACCCGTCTACGTAGACGTGAGTAGCTTCGAAGGCGAGGTCGTCGCCTGCCGACCCTCCGACGATGGGGATACCGCCGACACCCGCGTAAAGGGCTGCGGCCAATCGCTCCTCGGCCATGCTCAAGCCATCGACGAGCAGCAGGCCGAAGGTCTTCCAGCCTCTCGGGGGTTGGGACGCTTCGACGCCTTCGCAAACTTCTGTGACCGCACCCTGCATCGCATCGAGCGGCTCGATGGCGTGCGCTTCGATCTGAAAGTGCGAGCGGGGAAACCCCACAGCGGTGATGCCGTCGGGTTGGAATCCGCTCGGGCCGATCTGGCCCGAGGTCGTGCACCCGACGACCGCGACCTCCGGGAACGCTACAGCGAGCGCGGACGCCAGGGCATCCCGATCGTAACGGGGAGAGACGAACAGCAGCGCACCGGCGAGGTCGTGGCCCAACGCATCCGCCAGCTCGGAGGCAGCGTCGTGCGGGAGCCGCGCGTGGGTCGCTGCACGCACCGTGGCGGTCGGTCGGGTGGTCATGCTCGGTACATCGCCCGACCGCGGTATCGCCTTGAGGGTGCGGCCTCCACTCCACCCTATTCGTGGGAGGTTTGGGCTCCAATTTGGGGGTGGTGCGAATTCCGAGTTTTGCCTAACAAGGAGTCGAGCCGCACGCCCGATCGGTAGGGTATGGACGAACCCAGCCGGATCCCTGACGGGCGCATCCTCTTCGTCGACGACGAACCGCGTGTCCTCGAGGGGCTCGAGAACCTCCTCTTCGACGCGCCGGAAGAGTGGGAGTTCGAGTTCGCCCTCGGTGGGCCGGACGCCCTCGAGCGCCTCGAAGAGCAGGTCTTTGACGTGCTCGTCACGGACATGCGGATGCCGGCCATGAACGGCTTGGAACTGATGAAGCGGGTCCGGGAGAAGCACCCGAACATCGTGCGGGTGGTCCTTTCCGGGCACACCGAAAGCCACATTGCCCACGAGGCGATGCCCCTGGCGCACGAGTTCCTCAGCAAACCCTGCGACGCGGAGCAGCTCGTGGGCACCCTCGAGCGCGCGCTCCGGCTCACCAAGCGGGTCGCTAACGCGGCCGTACAGCGCGCGGTGGCGGGGGTGCGAACCCTGCCGGCGCGCCCGGCGACGTACACCCGTCTGCAACAGCTCGTCGCGGAGGACGCCGGAATCCCCGAGGTGGCGGCACTCGTCGGATCGGAGCTGGCGCTCGCCAGCAAGATCCTTCATGTGGCGAACACGGCGTTCTACTCACGAGGTCGCGCGATCGCCTCCGTCCATAACGCCGTCTCGTTGCTTGGGCTCAAGACGACGTGCTCGCTCGTCGCGGCGATCGAGGCGTGGGGGGCCTTCGAGGTGGCACCCTGGATCGACCTCGACGCGCTCCACCGACACTGCCTCGAGGTCGGGCACGTCGCCTCCCGGCTCGTCGATCGTTCGCTGGCGGACAGAGCGCTCCTCGCCGGCATGCTCCACGACGTCGGCGAGTTGATGATCGGCGGGCTGCTCCCCGATCAAGGGCGCCAAGCCCACGACGCCGCCGGCGACGAGCACAGCCTCGTCGGGGTGCAGCGCGAGCTGATGGGCTTCGACCACGCGGCCATGGGAGCGCACCTGCTGCGGCTGTGGCATCTGGACGACGAGGTCGCTCTCGCCGTCGAGCACCACCACCGGATCGGGCTCGTCGACCGTGGCCCGATCGACCTCGCGGTCTTCGCCGCGGAGTGGTCGATCGTCCACGACGAAGGCGCCGACTCGGAGCCACGCCTCTCGGAGCCCGAACGGGAGTCCATCGAACGGGCGCGGGCCCTGCGAGACGCGGCTTGAGTGCGGACACTCCTCCCTTTGGGGGATGCTTCGCCCGGTGCGAGTTTCTCGTGTTTCCATGAGGCGCGCTGGGACGTGACGACTCCTCACGATAGACTGCGGTATCGAAGCCGACCAGCCTCGACTCCAGGGGGAAGCTTGACGTTGCCCGGCATCACCATCGGCGTGGTGGACGACCAGGCGCTCGTACGCGCTGCGCTTCGGCGTCTCCTCGCGGAGGGAGCGGAGCGGCACATCGCCTGGGAAGCCCACGACGGAAGGAGCGCCATCGCACGCTACGAGCGCGAGCCCGTCGACGTCGTGGTCATGGACCTGAGGATGCCGGGCAAGGACGGGCTCGAGGCCACTCGTGAGCTGCTCCGCTACGACGCGCGCGCCCGTGTGGTGATCGTCACGCAGTACGAGGAGGTCGACATGGCCGCGCGGTCGCTGCGAGCGGGTGCTCTCGGTTTCGTCTCCAAAGGAAGCGAGCCGGGCGAGCTCACCGCGGCGATCCACGCCGCCGCCGAGCGCCGTATCTTCGTCTCGGAGCGCCTCCGAGCCGCCGTCGAAAGGTATCTCGATGAAGGCGACCCGCTCCAGACGCTCTCGGACCGTGAGCTCCAGGTCCTCACGCGCCTGGCCAGTGGCGCCCGAAACCGCGAGATCGCCTGCCAGCTCTGCATCAGCGTGCGAACGGTCGACTCGCACCGTAGGCGCATCCTGCAGAAGCTCGGCCTCCGCAACAACAGCGACCTCACCCGCTTCGCCGTGCGCCGTGGGCTCGTCTGAACACGGCGGTCGAGTCGACGAGTGACCGTGCCGAGGGCTCGACCGTGTTCCTCAACAGTCCGCACCCGTATCGACCGTCATCGATCGCGACCGTGAGGGTGTCCGCGCGCGGTGCAGCGTAGCGACGAAGTCTGAAAGATTTTCGAGGCGCGATGGGACGCGCAGGAGCGTGCTCTCGGCCTCGAGGCGCGCGGGGATGGGGCGGTCTGTCAGCGCCGGGTGTTCTCGATCAGACAGTTGCTGTCGGGGCAGGTGTCGAACACCTGGCCGTCCGGGCGGCAGAAGCGGTCGAGCTGCTCGAGCATGGGGTCGAGGTAGCGCAGGTCGTTGTGTGCGCTGTTGTCCTCGTCGGCGATCGCCGTGCCCTTCGGGATGGGCTCGACGTCGTCGAGCTGGAAGATCACGTAGGCGCTGTCGCTCGGCCCATCGGTTGCTTCGAGGAGGCCCTCGGCGACGCCGTAAGGCTCGTAGACGCTCGACCGCAGCCAGGGCAGACCCATGGTGCGCGCCGCGACGTCCGAGCAGACGTTCGAGACCTGCGCGTCCCATCGGGACGCCTGGTAGAGCACGCGACGCTCCGAGTTGTCCACGCCCGGGAGCGGGTCGCCGAAGATGTGCGGAACGTAGGTCGCAGGCTCGGCGTAGTCCCACATCGTCTGGGTCGAGACGATGAACCAATCGCGCTCGAGCTTGTCGGTGTACCAGAGCTCGAAGACACGCTCGAAGGGCTCGAAGTCGATGGAGCGGCGCACCAGCGTCGAGTAGCCGATGCCGCCGACCTGCAAGACGTAGGCGTCGATGGTGTCGCTCAGACCGGCGAGGGTGCCTCCCATGATGCCGCCCTGGCTGATACCGTAGTAGTAGAGCTCGTCGCCGTTCATGGGGCGCGGGGTGCCGTCCACGTCAAGGGCGAGCTCGGGCATCGACGCGCACGGCCCGCCGGGCGCGAAAGACTTTTGCAGGATCAGCGAGTTGATGGTGCCCTGCACGAGCCGCTCACCGACCTGATCGAAGTTTCCGAATTGGGTCACGACGTAGGTGATGAACTGGGCGTCGTCGGCCTCCGCCAGCCCCCAATAGTCGGTACCGAAGCCGATCATCTCAGCGCGCTGGAGGGCTTCGCGGGTCCCGCCGCTCGACACCTGACGCGCCGAGCCGAGCAACCCGTGGCCGTACATGAGCATGCGCGCCCGGTCGCCGCCGGCCATCACGCGGTCGCGCACGCTCAGGGGCACGACCACCTCGAAAGGGGCTTCGGCTGTACCGTTGTATTCGATCTCGCCATCCTCGTTGCGGTTGAAGAGCGCGCCTTCGTACTCGCTCTCCATGTAGAGCGGGACGGTGAAGGTGCCGCGGATGCGCCGAAAGACGTTGCTCGGGACGCTCGCTCCCTCCTCGACGGACTCGACGGTGCACGTGCCCACACCGTCGGTGCCGGCCTCGAAGCGGCGGAAGGCGTCCTGCCGGAGCTGGATCATTGGGCCCCAGAGGCTCTCGCCGGACGCTGTGTGAAAGTCCCAGGCGATGATCAGATCGTCGCGCGCGACCCCAGCGGCGGCGAGGTCGCTGAAGATCCCCTCCATACTCGCGCGGCGTCCCTCGAGCTCGGCGACATCGGTCGGGGTCGAGTCGCGCAGGGCCCGAAAATAGGCGCTCGGCTCCACCGGTGTCCCGTCCACGAGAACGAGATCGCGGATGGCGACGATGTATCGATGGTTTTCCTTGAGGCGCGACGCCGGGCGGATGTAGAAGGTCGTGCGGTCCGGGTCGGCGTTGTACCACTCGTCGACCTCGGCGAAGTGTGCGACGCGCTCGCCCGTTTCAGCATCCAGGAGCACCGTGGGCGAGCCGTCCGAGAGGCTGTCGGCGATGTGGTCTTCGTTGGGGAGGTTGGCGGTGTCGACCTTGCCATCGAAACCGACGACGGCACTCCCCATGGGGCTGAACCCGTCGAAGCGGTTCCAGGTCGAGGTCCGCGAGACCCCTTCATCGAACTGGTTGTGCGGGAAGGCCGCCTCGTCGATGGCGACCCGGAACCCCGTGTTGGTGCTCGGATCTTCTTGCAGGAACCACGACGAGGGGTAGGGCATCAGGCAGGTCGTGGGGCTGAGGTTCTCGCACTCGGGCCGGTCGGCGACGATCGGATCAGTGCCGGCGTCGGCGCCCCCATCGGTCGCGTCCACTCCCGCGTCGGCCGGGGCAGTGGTGTCGTCGTCCCCGCACGCGAGGGCGAAGGCGAGCGTGAGCACGAAGGCCCATGCCACCCGGCGGGCGTCCCCGAACGAGCGGTGGGAACCTAGCGCGGGGCGCGCGGAGCGGAGGGGGACCCGAGAGGACGAAGAGAGCTCCATCCGCCCAAGGTAGCGCAGCTCGCTCCCCGAGGTCGCCGCGCCTTCTCACGCCCGAGGGCCCACAGGGGATGCCGCGGGCAGCCACCGTCAAGAATCGCACCACGGGTCCCCGCGTCCGGTCCTATCTGTTTGAAATTGCGACGGTCTGAGGCGGCACTCGGCTTGCTAGCTGGCCTCGTCATGGGACTGCTTCGACTCCTTCTCGTGAGCCTGCTGACGGCGTGCGGCGCCCGAACGGGTCTGGGCCTGCCGGCCCCCGGGACAGAGGATGGCGGTCTCGACGCGGCCGTGGGTCGCGACGGAGGCTTCGATGCGGGTTTCGATGCGGGTTTCGATGCGGCCTCCGATGCCGCGATCCTACCGGACCGGTGGGTCCCCGAGTGCCCGGACTCCACGACTGTCGCCGCCCGCGAAGCCAGCGTCCCCGTCGACATCGTCTGGGCCTTCGACAGCTCTTTGAGCATGATCGACGACGCCGAGCGGATGCGCGCCAACGTTCGGGTGTTCTGGGACGCCATCACGGCTGCGGACGTCGATGCCCACGTGATCTTCCTGGCCAGCCGTGGCTACGCGCCGGAAGCGCCCATCGAGTTCGCGCGCCGCTACTACCCCATCGACCGCGAGGTCGGCAGTTGGAACGCCCTGAGCCAGATGACCGCCGGCTTTGACGACTACCGGCGTTACCTCCGTCCCGACGCCACGACGCACTTCGTCGTAGTCTCCGACGACGACAGCCTCGCGATGGACTGGGAGGACTTCCGCGACGCGATGCTCGAGCTGCTCGGGCACGAGTTCACATTCCACGCGGTCGCGTCCGAGCGCGTGACGCCGACCCCCTCGAACCCCCGGGGCGTGTGCTCGACGCCGACGAGCGCGGCCTACCGCCCGGGCTACGAGTACATGGCGCTGACGGAAGCCACCGGCGGGCTGTTCCTGTCGATCTGCAACGAGGACTGGTCGGAGCTGTTCGCGCTGCTCTCGGAACGCATCGCGGTGCGTATTCCGCTGCCCTGCGGCTACACGCTGCCCCAGCCGCCGCCGAGTGGCGTCGACTACGTGCCGGAGCGGTTCACGGTGTTGTGGGAGCGGCCGGACGAACCGACACCTCGCGTCTTGCCGCGGGTCGGGGCGAGCGAGAGCGACTGCGGAGACGGCTGGTGGTACTTCGATGGCAGCGAGCGCATCGAGCTGTGTCCTGCGACCTGCGACGAGGTCGAAGCGCTGGGCGGCCGGATCACCGTCGATCTCGGCTGCGACCCCACCGAGCTCGACTGAGTGCTTCAGGGCTGCGCCGGGGCGTCCCCACTCTCGAGCTCGTAGAGCACGATGTCCGCGTCGCGGGCGACGAAGAGGCCCCCGCCGCAGCTCTCGAAGTGCGGCGCGAGGCGCTCCTTGTACCAGGCGCCGCTCCGCAGGTGCACGTTGCCGTCGGTGACGGACTGGTCGACGGCACAGGCCCAGTCCCGCGCCGTGAGCGCTTCGAGGTAGAGCGCCTGGGCGGTGTGCGCGGCGAGGTTCGCGATCGCCGCCTCGGCCTCGGCGTCGTCGAGGTACTGGAGCACCCCCTGGCAGACGACGAGGTCCGCAGGCTCCCCCTCGTAGTCGACGACGGAGCCGCGCGTCCAACCGAAACGCTCGCACAGGAACGCGCTGATCTCGACGCCTTCGTACTCGACGTCGCCAAAGAGCCCCTGGACGAGCCCCTGCCAGTGGCCGACGCCGCACCCGAAGTCGAGGACGCGTTCGACCTCCACGTCGAGGTACGCCAGGTAGCTCGCGACGAAACGCCCCAGCCGCGCGACGCTGGAAGGGTCTGAAACGCGGGTCTCTGGGTCGAAGTAGTGCCGCCGGTAGTAGGCCTCGTCGAAACGCTCCGTCACATGGCGCGTGTGCCATGGCCGCCGTCAGGGATCAAACGCGGTTCCGACGCCGTCGCCGAGGAACACCTCGCCGCTACGGGCATGGGGGGCCGAGCTCGAGCGCGAAGCCGGAGAGCTTCACCCACTCTTCCTCAGAGTCGCCGGGCTCGCGGAGCGTGCCCGTCAGTCGCAATGGGCCGCTGGCGACGGGATCCACGTCGAAGCCCACCCACACCTTTTTCGTCGAATCGGTCCAGTCCCAGCGGTACGATCCATCCAAGCCGATGGCGAGGAGAAGCATGCTCTCGGAGCCCTCTTGACCACGGGGCCCGCCTCCCAGGTCCACGACGCCATGGAGATATCCACCGATCAGCACTTCGTCGTCGCGGATCTTTGGATGATACGACGATCCACCAGGCCAGGTTCGGTCCCATCGGTACGATCCGTCAGGGCCCAAAGCGATCACGAACCCGCCCTTGCCTGACCCGCTCGGCGGGTCTGGGTTTCCGTTGCGGAGATCGACGACCCCCGTGGAGTTCCCCGTAAGCACCAGCGTCCCATCGGGAGCCACCGTGGGAGGAGCGATGGCGAATATCCGGCCCCAGGCGCGCCAGCTGCGATCCCAACGGTAGGCGCCGTCCGGTCCCAGGGCGAGGAGGTACCAAAGGCGTTCGCGTGGGCCACCACGGGGTCCTCCGCCGAGATCGGTGACGCCCTCCATGTGCCCGCTCACCAGCGTCTCGCCGGAGCTCAGCAGCGTAATACCGCTGACGTCACTATCTCTGTTTCCCGCCCAGAGGTGGTCCCACTGGTACGAACCATCGGGACCGAGCGCGAGGACGTAGCTGCTGGTCTCCCCGCGCCGGCCGCGGGGCCCGCCGCCGAAGTCCACGGTGCCCTGAAGGGTTCCGGCCATTCGGAGCCCCCCGCCGGCCACGGTGAGCATACGAACATCCGGGCTGGGCATGTCCTCGAAGGTCCAGGCCCTGTCCCAGCGATAGGAGCCGTCGGTGCCCAAAGCGAGCACGTAGCTGCTCGTCTTCCCTTCTTCTCCTCGCACTCCGTCCCCCAGATCGACGGTGCCCAGGAAGAACCCCTGCACGAAGATCGTCTCCCCCACAGTCAGCGCACGGCGCCGGAACTCGAACTCAGCTCCGCTCGCGGTCGGCGTGAGCATCCATCGCACGGAGCCGTCGAGACCGAGGGCAAGCAGCAACCCACTCCCCTTTTCGCTGTGGCCCCGCTTCTCGCTGCCGAAGTCCACCACACCACGGAACGAGCCGACGACGAGCACCGTTCCGTCGTCCGCGAGGCTAAGGGTCTGCCAAATGCCGCGATCCTCGACCTCCGAGGTCCATGTCCGGTCCCAGCGGTACGCGCCGTCTGGACCGAGCGCCACTACGTATCCGCTGCGCCTTCGTGCCCGGCCACGCGGACCGCCTCCGAAGTCCGCCGTGCCCTCCAAGGTGCCTGCCACAAGCACGGAGCCGTCCGTCGCGACCTTGAGCGATGGTCGTCCGGGAAGTTCGCCGCTATCGGTCCACGTGCGATCCCACAAGTACGAGCCATCGGCAGCGAGCGCCACGACGAAGCCGCTCCCGACCCCCTCGCGACCTCGCACCCCACCGCCGAAGTCGGCGGTCCCCACCATCGTGCCCGTCAGCAACACTGAGCCGTCGACCCGGCTCATCTCACCGTGGATGGAGAGCGTGTCGCTCGCGGTCCAAGTCCGTTCCCAACGGACTTGTGGCGCGCATTCCTGCGAGCCGGAGTCAGGGTCTTGCTCTGAACCCGCAGCGCCACCGCTCGTGGTCTCCGGCGAGCGCTCGGCGGTGCCGGTGGGCTCTGCGCTCCCACAACTCGCAAGCGCCAACCAGAACGGCAAGAGGAAGGGCAGACGATGGCTTCGGACGCGCATTCTCCGCGTCTACCGCAGCGAGAGCGGAGCCACAAGATCGGTTGGGGTGGAGCGTGATCGCGGGTGATGCAGCCGGGTGAGGAAATCGGGCGGAGGATCGAAGGGGAATGCGCCGACTCCCGGGCGTGAGCTTGGGCCGGTAGGGCCCTACAGGGGGGAGTGGAGCGCGGGATCGAGCAGCCGGCCCCAGGCGGCGTCGTAAGGATGCACGCGGCGGACGCTCCGCCCGCGGGAGACCAGCGGGCGCCCCTCGCCCGCCCAGCCGAAGATGCCCCCCTCCAGGTTGTAGACGCGGCGTCGCCCGGCCTCCATCAGCTTCTGCGCGACGGCGGCGCTCCGGTAGCCGACGGAGCAATAGACGACGATTTCGCGCTCGGTCCGAGGCACCCTCGCCAGGTTCGGGGCGTCGGGGTCGATGCGCACGGCACCCTCGATATGACTGACCTCGAACTCAGCCTCCTCCCGGGCGTCGAGAAGCACGGGGCGCTCGGCCGGCGGTCGGGCGAGCCAGCGCGCCAGGGTCTCGGTGTCCACCCAGCGCACGGTGGGGTAACGTTGCGAGATGAGGCTCCGCAGCTCGCCGAGGGCCAGGCCCTGTTGAGCGCCGGCGCGGATCAGGAGGGCGCACAGGACGAGGGCGAGCGCGGCGAGGGTTCGCTTCACCTGTTCACGATGGCACCACCCGCCTCGCTTGGCGAGCCCGCAACCCTCCTTCATGCCCCACGCTTCACAAGCACGGCCTTCGCCGGACGGAACGAAAGAGGCCCGCCGGAGCGGGCCTCCGTTCTTCGGAGCCGAGAGCTCAGAAGGCGGTCGGCGTCAGGGGACGCGACGCTTCCTCGCCCCCCTCCTCGGCTTCCTCCTCGGCCTCGCGCAGGAGGCGGACCAGAGCCGAGGGGCGGAACTGGAGGTTGAGCGCGAGCTGCGTGTTCTCGTTCCAGATCGGGTTCTCGATGTGGTGACCGTTGCTGTCCGGGTGAATCGCCAGCGTGCTGTAGGAGAGGGACGCGGTCAGGTAGGGCAGCACGTCGTAGCCGATGCTGAAGCTGAACACGCCGAAGATGCGCCACTTGGTGACGCTGTTGTCGGGGATGCAGACCGGCTGACCGCCGGCGGTGACCACGCCGTCGTCTCCGGAACCATCGCCGCCGATGCAGGCGTCGGCGAGCTCGGCACCCTTCAGCCAGAGGCTCGAGTACGAGAGGCTGATCTGCAGCTTCGCGATGGGAATCAACGTGGCGAAGACGGTTGCGGCGAGCTGATGCTGGGTGACCCCCGAGCCGTCGCCGCAGTCGCCGTCGGCCATCGGGCCGTTGGGACCGGCCGTGGTGCAGCGCGCCGACGCGATGGCGCCGGGGGTGCTCGACACGACGGTGGCGCCCGGGTCGTCGATCCTCGACCCGTCGTTGCGCCGCGGCTGCGCGACATTGCTCGTGCCTGCCCAGTAGAGGTAGCTGAGCTGGATGCCTGGGATGAAGCCCTGCAGGACGGGGGTGGGGCGCATCAACAGGAAGGACGGGTTGAGGCCGAGCACCCGGTCCGCGCCGCGGCTGAACTGCGAGGTCGGCAAGCGGAGCGCCATCGTCGCCGCGGTCACCAGACCGCCCGGGAGGCCTCCCTTCGAGAAGGTCGTGTCGACCCGCATGTCCTGCCAGTAGAGCTGGCGGTTGCCGTTGGTGGGGTTCGAGTACGCCGTGCCGAGGCCCGAATCGGTAAACTCGATGTCCAGGTCCAGTCGCGCGCCGATGCTCCAGGTGTCGTTGAAGTTCCACCGAGGCCGGACGCTGATCGTCTGGTCGTAGTAGGGGTTGTAGGTCGTCTGCGCGCGGGGCGCGAGGGTGCGCGCGGTGATGGTGTGGGCCCACACCGTCGGCATCGACCAGGGCAGACCGGCGGTGGGGTTCGCCTGGGCAAGACGGCTGGCGGGGTCGAGCTCCTCCGGCTCCTCCTCGCCGAGCAGGAGGCGCCGCCGGTGCTCCTCGGCGGTCTCTCCCGGCCGTCGGGCGCGGTCGTCCTGCGCTGGCGCGGCGGCTTCTTCGGTCTCTTCGGTCGCCTCGGCGAGGTCCTCCTCCAGCGAGGGCTCGCGGACCGCCCGCCCGAGAGCGTCGGCGGACTCACCGTCCGAGACCTCGGGCTCCGGATCGGAGGCGGCCTCCTCGCGAGGCTCTTCGTCCGAGACCTCGGGCTCCGGATCGGCAGCCTCCGGAGCGGCGACCTCCGGGGTCTCGGCGGGAGCCTCGGTGGCCTCCGTCTCGTCGTTGGTCTGCGCGAGCGCGGGCGCGGCGACGAAGCCGGCGAGCGCAAGAACGCAAGCTCTGTACATGGTCTGCTTCAAGGTCCTCTCCAAACCGCTCCGGAAGCCACTGTCGCGGGGCCTGCTTTTCTGTCAGATGTGCCCTCGCTGTCAACGCCCGCGCCCGAGATTCGGCGGCGCCGCCGAAGCCGGGCGTCAACCAACGCACGCCTGCGCGCGCCTCAAGACGTGACGCACGGGTCGAAGCAGGCCGCGTGCCACGACGCGGAGCCTGCTGCAAAACCTCGTGATTTCCATTGGTTGTCGCAGAACAAGACCGAGCGCCGGCCCCCGATCGGCCCGGCCTCTGGGCCGTCGGCACCCCTCGAAGGGCAAAAGCCGTGCGATCTCCGCAGTTTAGGTGCGCGTGCAGGAACTTACGGTGCACTGCTTGCGGGCCGTGGCACCCTGAGGCCCGTGAGCACACCCACGACGGTCCCGCTGGCCTTCCGGCGCCTCGACGAGGACACCATGCGCGCCCGCGCCGAGGCCTTCCTCGACCTCCTCCGCGCGCGCCGGTCGGTGCGCGAGTTCAGCGACGCGCCGATCCCCCTGGACGTGGTCGAGCGCTGCATCGAGGCCGCCGCCCAGGCCCCGAGCGGCGCCAACAAGCAGCCATGGACCTTCGTGCTCGTCACCGACCCGACGCTCAAGAAGCGTATCCGGGAGGCGGCCGAAGAGGAGGAGCGCTCCTTCTACGGCGGCCGGGCGCCCGCGAGCTGGCTGAAGGACCTCGCGCCCCTCGGCACCAACGCGCACAAGCCCTTCCTCGAAGAAGCGCCGGCGCTCATCGTGGTGTTCGCTCAGCGCCGGGGCGCGGACAAGGACGACCGCCACTACTACCTCAGCGAGTCCGTGGGCATCGCCACGGGCATCTTGATCGCCGCTCTTCACCACGCGGGCCTCGCGACCCTTACGCACACTCCGAGCCCGATGGGCTTCCTCGCCGAGATCCTCGAGCGCCCGGCCCACGAGCGGGCGTTCCTGCTGCTCCCCGTCGGTTACCCGCGGCCCGACTGCCGCGTTCCGGCCATCGACCGCAAGCCCCTCGACCAGGTCCTGGTTCGCCGGTGAGTCACGACGAACGCCTCCGTGAGTTGCGTGCACGCTTTCTCGCCGACGTGCCTCGCCGCCTCGATCGTGTCCAGGCGCTGCTGAAGACGGACCGTGACGCCGCGCGCCGGGAGGCGCACAACCTCAAGGGGACCGCGGCGTCCCTCGAGCTGCCGCTCCACGAACCGGCCGAGACCCTCGAGAGAGCGTTGGCGACGGGCGCCCCGGAGGAGGAGGTCGCGCGGCTGGTGCAGCTCACTCGAGAAAGCGCCGGACCGTGACGGAGAGCGCGTCGCGGTTGATGGGCTTGAGCAGGAAAGCCCGTACGCCGAGGGACGAGAGGATCTGCCAATCGGCCGCGCCGCCGGTCCCGGTGACGACGACCAGTGGGGGCGGGTTGTCGAAGTCGGACCGGACCGTCGCGGCGACCTCCACGGCGTTCATGTCCGGAAGGTCCAGGTCGAGGAGCACCAGGTCGTAGCGGCGCGTCTCCAAGGCCTTCAGGGCCTCCGCCGCCGCACCGACGGGGTCGATGGACACGCCCGGGAAGTCGGCCTCGAGGTGGAGCGCGACGAGCTCGCGAAAGTGCGGGTCGTCGTCCACGAGGAGGACCCGAGCCTGAGAGCGCCCCGCCTCGACCCGACGCGCGGCTTCATCGAGGCCTGCCCGGAAGGCGTCGGCGCTCGGCGTACGCACCCGGGGGTCCTTGGCCAGCGCGTTGAGCACGACGCGGTCGAAGACTTCCGGCATCGAAGGAAACACCTCGCTGGGCGCCGGCGGTTCGCGCAGGCGGTGTGCGTGCATCAGCGCCTGTGAGGAGGTCTCCAGAAAGGGCAGCCGCCCGGTCAGCAGCTCGAAGGCCATCACGCCGAGGGCGTAGACGTCGACGCGGTGCTCCAAGCCCCGCTCGACGCG
>JALVDI010000702.1 GCA_027009115.1 Polyangiaceae bacterium
CGCCGTGACAGTCGTCCATGAAGGTGATCGCCCCATACTCGTCGGCCAGATCGCAGATGACCGGCAGGTTCGCGTAGTAGCCGTCCATGGAGAAGACGGCGTCGGTGACGATGACCTTGAAGCGCGCGTCCTTCGCCTCTTCGAGGCGGGCGCGTAGCTCGTCCATGTCGTTGTTGGCGTAGCGCAGGCGCCGCGCCTTCGACAGACGAATTCCGTCGATGATCGACGCGTGGTTCAACGCGTCGCTGATGATCGCGTCCTCGGGCCCGAAGCAGGTCTCGAAGAAGCCGCCGTTCGCGTCGAAGCAGCTCGAGTAGAGGATCGTGTCCTCGGTGCCGAGGAAGTCGCTCAGGCGTCTTTCGAGCTCCTTGTGGACGTCCTGCGTCCCGCAGATGAAGCGCACCGACGCCATCCCGAAGCCGTGGGCGTCGAGGCCGGCCTTCGCCGCCTCGACCAGTCGCGGGTGGTTGGCCAGGCCCAAGTAGTTGTTCGCACAGAAGTTGATGACCTCGGCGCCCTGAGCGACGCGGATTTGCGCCTGCTGCGGGGTGAGGATGACGCGCTCTTCCTTGAAGAGGCCCTGTTCGCGGAGCGCCTCGGTCTCCGCAGCGAGGTGGTCGAGCAAGGGCTGATGCATGGCCGGCGAGGTTACCCGCGAACAGCCGACGGAGCGACGGCTCGGGCGCTCCCCGTGAGCGAACTCAGGCCCCCGCCGCCGCCGGACCGCTCTTGACAGCCGCGGCGCCGTCTCGAAAGGTGGGCCGCCGCCTGGCCGACGGGCGCTCCGAGGTCTCGATGAGCAGCACCGACTCTCCGAACGACGTCCCCAAGCGCCAACCGCCGGCGCTCTACATGCTCTTCTTCGCCGAGATGTGGGAGCGCTTCTCGTTCTACGGGATGCGGGCGCTGCTCACCCTCTATCTCGTGCGGCAGCTCTTCGCGGACATGAACGCGCAGGGCGCCGACGCCAAGGCCAAAGGCATCTACGCGGCCTACGGCGCGCTCGTGTATGCGACGCCCTTCCTCGGCGGCATCGTCGCCGACCGCATCCTCGGCTACAAGCGCGCGGTGATGCTCGGGGCCGTGCTCATGGCCATCGGGCACTTCGTCATGGCGATCGAGACGGAGTTCTTCCTCTACCTCGCCCTGGCGTTCCTCATCGCGGGCAACGGCTTCTTCAAGCCGAACATCTCCTCGATGGTCGGCGGGCTCTACCCGGACCGCAACGATCCCCGACGCGACGGCGGCTTCACGATCTTTTACATGGGGATCAACCTCGGCGCCTTCGCCGCTCCCCTCGCCTGCGGCGCCATCGGAGAGCTCTACGGGTGGTCCTACGGCTTCGGCCTCGCCGGCATCGGCATGGTCGCCGGCCTGCTGGTCTTTGGCTGGGGCAAGGGCCTGCTCGGCGAAAACGGCGACCCCCCGAGCGAGCTCCTGCACCGCAAGGTGGGGCCCCTCACCGTCGAGTGGCTGACCTACGGGCTCGGCTTCCTCTCGGTGGTCCTCTTCGCGCTCCTCGTCCGCCACTTCCACGTGATGAGCTACGTGCTGACGCCCTTCGCCGTGGGCGTGATCCTGGTCATCTTCGGCTACGCGATCAAGAGCGAGAAGGTGGTCCGCGAGCGGCTCTTCGTCGTCATCGTCCTGCTCTTCTTCAGCACCCTCTTCTGGGCCTTTTTCGAGCAGGCGGGGACGTCCCTGACCCTCTTCACCGATACGAACGTGGACCGCGGCGCGCTGCCTGCCTCCATCTTCCAGGCGGTCAATCCCCTCTTCATCCTGCTGCTCGCGCCGCTGTTCAGCATGCTCTGGACGCGGCTGGGCCGCATGGGCAAGGAGCCCTCGACGCCATTCAAGTTCGCCCTCGGCGTGGCCCAGCTCGGCCTCGGCTTCCTGGTGCTCGGCTGGTCGGCGGCGTCCGTTCACGACGGCGAAGTCATGGTGGTCGTCGACGGTGTGGAGATCACCCGGGCGGCGGCGGTCGTGCCGCTCTTCTTCCTCGTCGCCGGCTACTTCTTCCACACGACCGGCGAGCTCTGCTTGTCGCCGATCGGTTTGTCGATGGTCACGCGCCTGTCGCCCAAGAAGATCACGGCCATGGTCATGGGCGCCTGGTTCCTCAGCTCCGCGATGGCCCACCACGTCGCAGGCATCATCGCGCTCCTGATGGCCCCGCCAGAAACCGGCGACAACCCCGGCCAGCTCGCCCTCGAGCTCGGCGTGCTCGACTCCCTCGGCGACCGCAGCCCCGAGCTCCTTCAGAGCTACGACAGCCTCGCCAACTACACGCAGGTCTTCGAGCAGCTCGGGTGGGTCGCCCTCGGCGCAGCGGCGCTCTGCTTCCTGCTCGTACCGGTGCTCAAACGCTGGATGCACCTCGAGGTCTCCGGTGACGGAACCGAGGCGGAGGAAGGCGACCCGGCCCACGGCAGCGCCTAGAGGTTCGCGTTCGTGGCGCCCAAAGCCCTCCGGGCACGGGTGGAAGGCGTCGACCTGGCCCGAGGCCTCGCCAGCCTCCTGATGATCCAGGGCCACGCCTACCACGGCTGGGTCGCCCCCACGGCCCGCGGCGAAGCCTACGCCCTGACCCGAACCCTCGGCACGCTCCCGCTCCCCGCATTCCTCGCGCTCGCCGGCGCGGCGGTGACCTGGCGGCTGGATGCCGGTCGAAGGCGCGGACAGGACGCGCGAGAGCTCCGGGCGGCCCTCGCCCGCCGCGGCCTCCAGCTACTCGCCTACGGCTACCTCGTCTCCTTCGTCTACGCGTTGATGGACGGCAGCCGAGGCGGGGCCACGCTCCTGCGGTCGGACGTGCTGCACGTCATTGGCCTGAGCATCGCCAGCAGCGCGCTCTGCGTCGGCGCGACGGTGGCCGCCTTTCCCTTCGCGCTCCGCTGCCTCGGCCTTGGCGTCGCGGTGGCCGCCGCCTGCCCCTGGGTGTCGGACCTCGACATCCCTCCCTACCTCGCACCGCTCGCCGCCCTCTTCGTCGACGCGCCGCCCTACACACGCATGCCTTGGGTCCCGCTCTTCGCCTGGTTCGCCATAGGCGCCGGCGCCGCTGCAATGATGCTCGCGCTTCGCAACGAGGGCTTCGCCGCGCGACGAGCGGGGACCTCGCTCCTGGGCCTCGCAGCGCTCGGCTCCGCCGGCGTCCTGCTCCTAAGCCTCGGTGCCTGGGCCACGGACGCGCTCACCCATGCCTTCGCCGGCCCCCTGTCCCGAGCGCACCCCGCGGTCTGGGGCAACGTCGTCGATCTGGCAGGCCGAGGTCTGCTCGTGCTCGTCGCCGGCGCAACCCTCTCGCTCGTGCTGCCGGAGCGAGTCCGGCGCCCCCTGGTGCGCCTCGGGCGCGGCAGCCTCGTCGCGTACGTGGTCCACATCCCGTTTTGCTACGGGAACCTCGCGGCCCCGCTCCGCCACCGGGCGTCCATGACGGAAGCAACGCTGGCCCTGATCCCCCTTGCCCTCGCCGCCTGGGCGAGCGTCTACGCCTGGGAGGCCCTCAAAGCGCGGGCGCGATCTTGGCGCGGCGCCGCTCGCTCGCCCTGACCCTGGCGGGAAGCGGGGGTTCTGCGCTAAGGCTCGCGGTGTGCGTCGCCTGTGCCCATCGACGCGATCGTTGATGTCGCTGCTCGTCCTGGCCGCGGTCCTGCCGGGCTGCGATGAGGAGCGCCCCCCGCGTCCGCAGAGCGCGCAGCCGGAGGCTCGGGTACCGCCGCCGGCCGCAGCCGCCACCGACGACGAGAGCTCCTTTCCTCCCTTCCCCCTCTTCGACGACGCCGTGCTCCTGCGCGCCCCCGCGCGCTTCGACCACCTGATCCCGCGCCTCGTTCCGCCAACGGGACCGCGCTACCGCAACCTTCGCTACGAAGCCAACAACCTCGGCATGCGCGGCGCCCACGACGACGACGGCTTCTACGAAGCCACCGGCAACGCCATCGCCGAGCGCTGGCGCGTCGGGGCCGCCGGCACCCGCGGGGTGTTCGCGCTCCGGGACGCTCTGTTCAGCCAGCAGGACCATCCCATCGACCACGACCCGGTCTCGGTAATGATGCCGCCTTCGTGGGTGAGCGTCGCGGTCGCCGAGACGATGGCCCGGCGGCCACTACGGCCCGTGCGCGCGCCCCCCCTCGACGACGACGACGCCTGGCAAGCGCTGGCGACGCCGGCGGAGCTCTTCGGATCCTTCCCTCCGAGCGAACGGCTCCACGAGGTCGCCACCCGCCCGCGCACGGTCCTCGCCCCCGAGCGCCTGAGGGTGACGAACGCCCGCCGCTCGGTTGCCATGCTCGCGGCCGATGCCCGGGCGATGATCGCGGCGGCGCCGGATGGACCGGAGGCGGTGGCCCGCGCCGGCGCCGAGCGCATCTCCTTGAGCGACCGCCGCTACTTCGGCGAGCGGGTGCGGCGCGAGCACATCATCCTCGTGTCCGTCGAAAACCCCAACGCCCACGAGGTACGGGACGAGAACAAGGGCCTCGAAGTGTACGGACGGAGGCTCCCTCCAGAAGCCATCGATCTCGCCCGCCGCGCGATCTATGCGCGACGGCTGCAAGACGGCGACATCGCCATCGAGCGCTATCACTTGGGCCAGCCCGAGGAACGACGGCGCGCCATCGGCGTGCTGCGTGAGCTCGTCGGTCCAGCCGCCCCGGGCTCTCATCGAGTGTGGGTATCGGTCCACGGCGGCCTCGACGCACGCGGGGCCCGCGGCACCGACGCGACCCCGTACATCGGAGGCTTCCGCGCCGAGGTGGCGGGCGCGGGCGTCGACATGGCGCGGGTGCGCTACGTCAGCAGGCCCCACGTGCCGATCGGCGGCCGCGGCATGGCCCGTCAACTCGACGCGGCGGCGCGTCGCTTCCGCCAACTCGGTCTTCCCCTGACCCTGAACATCGGCACGCCCCTGCTGCGACGCCTGATCGACGAGCTCGATCGCTGACGGCTCGCCCGAACGCCAGCCGCGATGCTTCGCGATCGCAAGGCCCCGGCGTGATGCGGCCGGCCGGGGAACGCGCGAGCCTTTTCGACGGGCGACGCGCCGCATAAAGCCGGGCCCCCGGGCCCGAGGCGCACGGAGAGGCCGTTCGGCGAGCTGCCAAGGCCCCTTGCCTCGCTCCGCCGGCGCTGGTAGCGAAGCGCCCATGAGTCAGCCGGCGACGATCCCGACCGTCGATCTCGACGACGTCCGCAGCGGCGATCCCGAGCGCATGCGCCGCGGGGCCGAGGCTCTGCGCCGCGGCCTCGGGGAGTTCGGGCTCGTCTACGTGCGGGGCCACGGCATCGATCCGGAGCGACTGGGGCGCCTCTACGATGCCTTCGTCGAGTTCACCGACCGCCCCCTCGAAGAGAAGCAAGCGCTCTCGGGCGAAGACATCTGGTTCCAGCGCGGCTGGACGCCTCCGAACACCGAGCAGGCCGTCCTCGCCGGGGGGCAGCCGGACTTCAAGGAATGCTACTTCGCCGCGCCGATCGAAATCGACCCTCGGGCCAAGCTGCTCTTCCCCGAGACCTGCGCCGACAATCGTTGGCCCCGGGGCGGCGACACATTCCGCGAGGACTACCTCGCGATTGGCCGCGACGTCCACGACGTCGGCCTCGCGCTGCTACGCGCCGCCGCCCTGGCGCTGGGTCTCGAAGAGACCGCCTTCGCCGAGCTCAGCCAAGGCGCGCCCCATGTCAGCCGCCTGCTGCGCTACTTGCCGCTGACGGAGGAACAGGTCGGCACCCACATCCTCTGGGGCGAGGAGCACACCGACTTCAACCTCCTCACTCTGCTCCCCGGCGGCCGCTTCTACGACCCGAACGGTCGACCCTGCGCCAAACCCGACCCAGACGCGGGGCTGTACCTACGCACGCGCGCGACGCCGCAGGAGCCCCGAGGCCGCATGGTTCACGGCACGCCACCGCCCGGGTGCCTCGTAGCCCAGGTCGGACAGCAACTCGAGATCCTCACCGGAGGGGTGTACCAGGCGACGCCCCACGTGATCCGCCCGCCCGCGGCCGCCGACTACACCCGGACGGCCTTCGCCCACTTCGTTCACGTCCACCCGGAACGCAAGCTCCTGCCCTTGGACCCCTTCGTTACCGCCGAGAGCCTGCGTGCCTATGGGCCG
Source organism: Polyangiaceae bacterium (assembly GCA_027009115.1). Lineage (GTDB taxonomy): Bacteria > Myxococcota_A > Polyangia > Polyangiales > Houyiibacteriaceae > JALVDI01. The sequence continues at coordinate 6,123 of JALVDI010000702.1, forward strand.
CCGGTCCTCGCGGGCACCTATGGGCTCAAGACCCTGGTCGACATCGGTCTGGCCCCAAAGTCCGCGCTCTCGAAGCTCGGCTACCGACACTACGACCGGCTCGCCGCCGCGCGCGGCTGAGCGCCGCCCACTGCCCTCCGCGAGCT